>CAYXPB010000156.1:0-12023 GCA_964466645.1 uncultured Acetivibrio sp.
TACAGGGAAATTTAGGTATTTCTATTGCTTTGCCAGGGAAAACGGCCAATGCTATTATTAAAGAAACATCCGGAGCTTCCATACAGTTGGGGCTTGTTTCATTGGTTATCAGTTTAATTTTGGGCTTTGCCTGTGGTATGGTTTCCGGTTTGAAAAGAAACAGTGTTGCATCTTATATAATTTATATCATTACTGTTTTGGGGATATCCATTCCAAATTTTGTTTTAGTTACCCTGCTGCAATACCTGTTTTCATACAAGATACCACTGTTACCCCCTATTGGCTGGGATAGTGAAGGTAATATATTTACCGGCTGGCGTTATGTAGTTTTGCCTATGGTAGCTTTATCTCTTTTATCATTAGCAACCTATATTCGGTATACAAGAGAATCCATCATTGAAATAATCAATGAGGATTATTTATTAGCTGCCAGGGCAAAAGGGTTAAGCTGCTGGCGGATAATTTCAAAATATATTATGCGTAATTCATTATTACCGATAATCACCGTATCTGCCCAACAGGTTGCAACTCTCTTAACTGGTTCATTTGTTATTGAAATGGCCTTTTCTATTCCTGGGATAGGTAGATATTTCGTAGATAGCGTTATGCAAAATGACTATACTATCATCATGGCTGTAACCATTTTTTATTCGGTAATTTTTATTTTGGCTACGCTGATTATGGATATCCTTTATTATTTCTTTGACCCGAGAATGCGTAATGTTACCCGTTCAGAAAGTGGGGTGGCATAGAAAAATGGAGGATATGCGTTTCACTGCTTATGAATTACCTGTTGAACAGGATGATTTGACTACATTTTCAGACGGGTATTTTAAAAATTCCTTGAAATTACTAGCAAAAGACAAGATTGGAATGACGGCTTTCGTTATATTAATGATAATTATTTTCTTCTGTCTCTTTGGCGAATATTTAAGCCCTCATGGATACAGCAAGCAAAACACGGCCATGCGTAACTTAAGTCCATCCAGTGAGTATTGGTTTGGTACAGACCAATTAGGGCGGGATATTTTTTCCCGTGTCTGCCATGGAGGTAGGGTTTCTCTTTTCATTGGGGTTGTTGCAGCTGTTTTTGTTAGTATATTTGGGGTAATTTATGGCAGTGTAAGCGGTTATATTGGCGGCAAAACAGATATCATTATGATGCGGATTATCGAGGTTTGTAAAGGTGTCCACCGCTTAGTAGCGGTTATCCTTTTTAGCATTATATTCGGAGTAAAAGGGGTTTGGCCACTGATTATCGCTCTTACTCTTACAGGCTGGATGAATACGGCTCAAATTGTGCGGGGACAAGTTATACAGCTGCGCCAAGAGGAGTTTGTTTTAGCTGCCTGTTGTTTAGGCGCCTCCACCAGGCAGATTATTTTCCGGCATCTTATTCCTAATATCTGGGGTGTGCTTATTGTATCCTTGACCTTGGTTATTCCCTATTTTATTTTTGAAGAAGCATTTTTAAGTTTTATCGGAATTGGTCTAAAAGAGCCGGAAATCAGTTGGGGCACCCTAATCTCTTTAGCTCGAGCTAATTTCATTCATTATCCTTATCAAGTATTTTTTCCATCTTGTGCAATCAGCCTGGCAATGATAGCCTTAAACCTTTTTTCCAATGCTTTGAAAGAATCCTTTGATCCAAAACTAAGAAGGTGATAGATATGAGCCTTTTATCCGTAAATCAGCTATATGTTACATTAAAAACATCTTATGGGCAGATCCATGCAGTTCGGGGTGTAGATTTTCAGATTGAAGAAGGGGAAACAGTAGCCTTAGTAGGCGAATCAGGCTGCGGTAAAAGTACAACCTGCCTTTCTGTTACTAATTTACTTCCTCGGCAAGGTAAACACAGGCCTATTCATAAGGGCAATGAGATTATTTTTGAAGGACAGCCTATTCAGGATTATAGCGAAAAACAAATGCGTTCTATCCGTGGGAAAAAGGTGGGGATGATTTTCCAAGATCCGATTAAATCCCTTAATCCCACTATGAAGGTAGGAGAATATATCACCGAGATGCTTACAACTCATAAGAAGTATTCTAAAAAGCAAGCTTGGACGGAGGCCATAAATCTTCTTGATAAAGTTGGCGTATCTGATAGCGCTAACCGGATGCATCAATATCCCCATGAATTATCTGGAGGTATGCGCCAGCGGATAATGATAGCTTCCGCTATTGCCTGTAATCCCCGGCTATTAATTGCGGACGAGCCTACCACAGCTTTAGATGTAACAACCCAAGCCCAAATTTTACAATTACTGAAACAATTACAGCAACAGGAAAAAATGGCAATTCTTTTGGTAACCCATAATTTAGGGATAGTAGCATCCATCGCTCACCGGATTTTAATTATGTACGGAGGAAAAATAGTTGAATCCGGCACTACAGAAGATGTATTCTATAATCCCAAACACCCATATACCAAAGCACTGCTGGCAACAGTGCAGCAAATACATAAAATGCAATCCGCAGATGATAAGCTTAATGCTATACCGGGTATGCCGCCGAATTTGCTTAATCCTCCTATGGGCTGCCCATTCTTTCCACGTTGTTCACACAGGATGCATATTTGTGTGGAGGAGCATCCCCCGTCTTTTGAAATCTCACAAAGGGACAATAATGCTCATCTTTGTAATTGCTATCTATACCACCCTGAATATTTACATCAAGCGTAAAGACTAGAAGGAGATATAAAATGTGCGATAACAAAACCATTTTAGAGGTGAAAAATTTAAAAAAATATTTCCCTATGAAAAAAAGATTACTCAAGGCTGTTGATGATGTAAGCTTTACTCTTTATCAAGGAGAAACACTGGGTATAGTAGGGGAATCCAGCTGTGGCAAAACTACTTGCGGGCGTACTTGTTTAGGCATATATCCTAAAACAGGAGGAACATCACTTTATAAAGGCAAGGATGTACACACATTAACTTCCTCGGAAAGAAAAGTCTTTACTCGGGAAGTTCAATGTATTTTTCAGGATCCATTTTCGTCTTTAAATCCACGCATGAGGGTAAAGGACATCATATCTGAAGGGATGGGTATTCATAAACTTTATTCATCCCACAGCGAAAGGGATGAGATGGTTGAGGAATTATTGCATAAAGTCGGTTTGCATAAAGAACACGGAAACCGTTATCCCCACGAGTTTTCCGGGGGCCAGCGCCAACGGGTTGGCATTGCAAGGGCCTTAGCGGTTAATCCGCAACTAATTTTATGTGATGAGCCGATTTCCGCTTTAGATGTATCAGTACAGGCTCAAATTATTAATTTGTTGGTAGATATCCAAAAAGATCAAGGTTTGACCTATCTTTTTATTTCCCATGATATTTCAATAGTAAAGTACGTATCAAATCGGATAGCGGTTTTTTATATGGGGAAAATTGTAGAATTGGGCGATGCTAATGATGTCTATTATCATCCATTTCATCCTTATTCTAAGATACTATTATCATCCTTGCCTTTGCCTGATCCCCGTGAAGGAAAAAAGCGTCATTCAGTGATTTTCGAAAGGGATGTTCAAACTTCTCTTGGGGATACGCAAGGGTGTGTGTTTTATCACCGTTGTCCAATAGCGGTAGACGCATGTGCAGAAAGCCAGCCTGCCATGAGAGAGCTTAAAAAAAATCACTTTGTTTCCTGCTATCATTCAGGATAAAGCAACCTGAAAAAGGATTTTTGCCAACTTGATGCAGTTAATTTGGTGTAGTCGATTTGATGTAGTTGATATTGAAAGGTTGTGAAAAAGTGGGAATTCGAATCAATAAAGAACGCTGTATTGTATGTGGCCATTGTGTAGAAATATGCCCGGAAGACATACTGGTTTTTGCTGATGGTTTCATTGAAGTGAAATACCTTAATGAATGTGCTTGGTGTGGTTCCTGTCAGATAGATTGCCCCCAGCAAGCTATCTTAGTTGAATTTGATGAAAAAGTCGGACCTGTTTTTATTAGAAAGGAGGAGCCACAGTGAAATTTAAAAAAGAATACTTAGAAACTGATGTTTGCATAGTTGGGGGAGGCCTTTCTGGAGCTATTGCTGCTTTAAGAGCCAAGGAAGAAGAACTAGATGTTTTGGTCTTGGAAAAAGCAAATGTATACCGCAGCGGAAATGCGGGAAGTGGTATTGACCATGTTTTCAGTTATATTCCCGAGTTTCATGAAACTGTGGGCTATACCAGGGAAATGATGAAAAAAGATCAAAACATGCTTAGCCATGGCGGATATGGCCTTTGTTTAAAAGAGTTAAATGACCATTTAATTGATAATTCTTATGAGAGAATCACCGATCTGGAAAAATACGGGTTGAAGTTCCGTTTTGAAGACAGTCAATTACCGGGAAAATATCGGATAGTGCCCCAATTCCATTCCATACCCACCAGCTTTAATTTTGAGGGGCGGGATATCAAGCCCATTCTTAGTAAAGAGATGGCAAAAGCTGGGGTTAAAATTATCAACCGGGCTTTTGTAGTGGAGCTTTTGAAGGATGGGAATAAGGTAATTGGCGCTTTAGCTGTAGGAGCAAAAAATAGCGTTGTTTATATCGTACAAGCTAAAACCACTATTTTGGCTACCTATGGTGGCGTTGACCGCTTGGCCCGTAATTATACAGCCACGGATTCTGAGCGTTTTCATTCTTATTCCATATGCAATGGCAGCGGAAAAGTATTGGCCATAAATGCCGGCGCTGATGTAATCAATCTGGAATACATTGTGTCCGAAAGCAAGCATTATTGGCTCCACTGGTCTATGCATGCAGGGGCCCCCGGTGGATCATACTGGCCTTGTGCACAAATCATCGGCGAAAATGGTAATACGGTAATTGAGCGGGCAACAGCTCATAGCATCGATGACCCTGACTATGTGCATAAATATACGGCTTATATGTCATCTTATCAGGAAAAAGTCCTTTCCTTGGCAACTAGAATAAAACAGGGGGATAAGCTATACCTTGATTTTTCAGAGGCAACGGATGAAGAGCTAGAGAGGGTTATCTGGAGTTTGGAAAATGAAGGGAAATGCAATGTATTATTGGCGAATATGCAGAAAAAGGGCATTAAGTTCCGTGATATTAAGATACCTTTAGCTGCCTTTGACGGGATAGTCACTACCTCTTCCTGTGCCGGGGTATATGTAAACACACGATGTGAAACTACAGTTGAGAATCTTTATGCTGCCGGAAATGAGATTGGTGGAATGAGTAATAATTCAGCCTCTGATGCAATAGTTTACGGCTATGAGGCAGGTATGCAAGGAGCCTTGAAAGCAAAGCAAATAAATGAAAAAGGCTTGGTCAACCCAAAACAGGTGGATGATTTATTCAATCTTATTGAATCGATATGCAATAGGGGATGCGGCGATTTTTGGCGTGATATTGAAAACGAAGCCCAGGCTATCATGGAGCAATATGGCCGTAATCCTCATACCGATGAAAAAAGCCATAAAGCCCTTGCCCTTTTAGATGAACTAGAAAAAAGATCGGTAATGTTTGCCAATAATCTTCATGAATTGCAGCGGAATCTGGAAGTAATGTTCATATTACAAACAATACGTGCCTTTTTTATGGCTTGTTTAAACAGGAAAACAAGTCTCGGACCATTTCAAAAAGAGCATCACAACTGTATTCCTGGCTACAAAAGCTGCGTGAAGTTGTATGGAATTAGCAAAAAGGATGGCGAGTATGTATTTAGCACAATATGCAACACTGTTTGAGGATATGGCAGGGTTTAAGGCATTGCTAGAAATCATTCCTGATGTGGACATCGGAATATCTGAAAAGATAAATCTTTACGGCTACAGTCAGGACGGGATGCTACCCTTGATACATCTCCACTCGTTGGAGCTTTTTGATTAGGATATGTCCGTCTATTTGCTCTATTCCGATAACACCGAGGCGGGTTGCCTTTGATTCTTCTGAAATCGAAGCATATGACGGCATTTTCGGCGTGGAGCGTGATGGCTTGGCAGAAAACCGCTGAATATGCGGCTATGGTGGAACGGTCGGTGAATGATACATTGATTGCTGAAATCGCATTGGTAGAGGAGACCCCTGCTCTGAACCGTCAAGCATCAATCAGTCGGTCTATAACAATATTAAATCTTTTTCTCTATTTAGATTTTTTGGTAATTTAAGACCTAATAATTTAAAAATTTCAATTCCAAGTATATTATTTTTAGTTTTAAAATATAAATCTTCGTTGTCGAAACGAACTTTTGCAAATTGCATCCGCCCAAGTGCTTCTCGAATATTTAAAGAGGAACATAATTCTTTGTCAATTCCGCTTTCAGAAGGAAGTAGTTCCAGTTTGCGTTCCATCATAAAAGCAAGAAAACATACAACAAAATGTCCTCGAATTCTGCGGGATTTCCAATGGAATACAGGACTAACTTCAAGGGTGCTTTTCATGTTTCTAAATGATTCTTCAATTTTCTAAGGGGTGTAATAAGCTTCTATGATTTTGTCAGGGGACATATTTTTTTCACTTGTTTGAATAGCATAATAATCATCTTGTTTTTCATCATCTCCAATCTTTTCTGAATCAGGTTTCCACTGTATATCTTGAAATTTTCACTAAAAAGACAAAAATAGGCCTGTATCCCTTGATATATAAAGATTACAGGCTTTATCGTTTAGTCGTAAGATTGTTGTGTAATAAATCATTTTTTTAACTTAGCCAAAACATTTTTAATCTCACCTGTAGTCATAAAACGTTTAGTAAAATCTATATCTATCAAATCCTCTAAGTCCTTTACAACTTGATTACCATAATCAAATATATAATAATTTTTATCAATATAAGTACCACTAATATTTTTCATAGTATAAACTAATTCTTTAGTAGAATACCTATACCCAATTTGATTTTAAATAAGTCTCAATAAAAGTAGAGATACGAAACGAGTTAGAAAATGGGTCTCAATATGTTCCTTCAAAGATATATGTACAGGTCTTGTTTTTAATTCGCTTTTGGTAATTTTAAAAATCTCCTCAATCTTATATAAACTTCTGTAAGCATTTAGTATATTTTCATTAGACATTTTTAATTCATTGGTTACAATAACATGATAACCTTCATATTCCTCTTCCGTAGCTACCTTATCATTATCAATAAAATGTATTTCAGATAATTTATAATGAATTTCACCGGTTTTTTATTACAAGGAATAGGTTCGATATATTTTGTGCTTCCATTTGACGGAATCTTCCAATTCCTAGTTTTCTTAATTAATTTTTCAGCTTTAGAACTAGCTTTTCCCATTTCATATTTAGCTCTTCTATCATAATCTGGGCTATAAAAAGCTGCTTGCTTTTGTTCAATATCTACTTGGACCCTTTTACCTTTAACATTCTCTATCCAAACTTTTGTAGTGACAACTCTGGATTAATTTTAAACCCATCAGAAGATATACTATACCCCTCATCAGATAAAACATAATCTTTTAATTCTTTAGTACCGCCCTTAACAGTTTGAGAATAAATATAACTATTATTATGAATAATGTTATAAGCAATATTTTCGTCGGTATTCATTCCCTTATCAGCAATAACAATAACACGACTAAAATTATATTCATCTTTAAGCTCATGTAAACAGGCATTGAAGTAGTAGGCTTATTAGTATTTTCTTCAAATAATTTATAGGTAATAGGAAGACCCGAGTTGTCCACTAATAAACCCATTTGAACAATAGGGGTAGTCCCGTGGTCCTTAGAACCCCCTTTTTTTCTAAAATCATCAGGTTCCTTACTTTCAAAATAATAATTAGTAACATCATAATAAACATTAGTAGTATCCCTACCATAATTCAATCTAACCAATTCATGAATATGAAGAAGCAAAGTGTTCTTGTAATGATTAAAATAGTTTGAAGCCTTATAAACATGGTTATTATGGAAATTAAAATCCAAGAAATACTTATTCATATTTTCATAAGAAGCCTTTTTAGAACTAGGATGTAAGACCCTAGAATAAGCAGACATTTGAAAAATGTTCCTTGTATTAATTCAAATTATAAGGATATAAAATCTTTTATTTAATTTTTTAATGAAAAATTCGGGTTTAAAATTCTAAGTTATTAAAAGCATATCATCAATAATTTATGAGGTCTAATTAAGATTGTATATAAAAGCATCGTGATATATAAATAAAATTTATAGGGGAAAACAATGGCAGAGGATATTAAATTATAGTCTATACATAAATTTGTAATTTATATATAGATTTGAATAGATATAATCAATTAGACCGAAGAATAAAAAAGTGTTAATATTATAATCGATTAAACAGGTTTATATAATGTAGTAGAACCTGACAAAAATCGACAATAAACAAATAGAAAATATTGTTCTGTTTCGGCAAAGGTCAAACAAACTAATATTTTAATATCAAATACTAATAATTGTCTCTTTAAACAATTATGTTGGTATAGGTTTCTACTTGTATTTTATATAAATTCATAATATTTAAACAGTAGCATAAGGAGGTAAATTTCATGACAAAGCGGTATGGCATGGTATTAGATTTGGATCGTTGTATAGGATGTTATACTTGTGTCGTAGCATGTAAAATGCAGCATGGTACTCGTCCAGGAATAGATTACAATCAAGTTGAACGTATCGAATGGGGTGAATATCCGGATGCAAAACAACGGTTTAAATTAACAATGTGTATGCATTGCGAAGATGCCCCTTGTGCTAAAGCATGCTCGGTAGGTGCGATATATACAACGGAAGAGGGTGTTGTTTTAACTGACTATGATATTTGTACTGGCTGTGGAATTTGTGCACAGGTTTGTCCTTACGCCCAACGTTATATTGTATCTAATGATGTAACCAATTTTGAGGGTGTAGTTCTTCCATTTGAGGAGGAAGCAGCCAAACGTTTAAATGTAGCAGAAAGTTGTACATTTTGCTATGGCCGTATAAAAGCAGGGGGAAAACCCATATGTGCAGTGCATTGTCCGGGGCAGTGCCGAATATTCGGTGACGTAAATGATTCTAAAAGTGAAATTTCCGAATACATAAAGAATCATAATGCTGTTCGAATAAAGGGGACAGGTATTTACTATGTAATGCCAAAGGGGATGGAACGTTCATTACTGCCATCAGACCACATAGTGACAGTATCACTCGTCACTGATAAAAATGAAAACAAAACAAAAGAAAAAACAATGGCATTAATGCAGGGGCCGCAGTTGCCGGCGTTTTAGGAATGGCTGTATTAGCTAGTGACGAATATATTTGTAATCAAAAAGAGAAAAGAAACAAGAAGAAGATTGAAAAGGGGGCAACAAGTAGTGGCTAGGGTATCGAGACATACTTTCTTAAAAGGAGCGGTTGCTACAAGTGATGGAGTTACTTTAGCAGATAAAATAACGGACGGAATGTATATTTACCACGATGTTGAGGCTCTGGCTTCAAAAAATAACGCTCCTGAGGTTATAAAATATACCCATTGTGTAATGTGTAATCATGGGCCAAAATGTGGGATGAAACTTATTATAAAAGATAATAAGGTTTTTCGTGTAGAAAAAAGAGAAAACTATCCTAATAATTTATTGTGTGCCAGGGGACTTGCATCCCTACAAGAATTATATGACCCCAAAAGACTTCTTTATCCTATGAAACGTACTACCTCCAAAGGTTCAAAAGAGCCTGAATGGAAACAAATTTCCTGGAATGAAGCACTAGAAACAATAGCAGAAAAATTTAATTCTATTAAAAAGAAGTATGGAGCTGAAAAGGTGCTGTTCATGACGGGGGATCCAAAGGAACCCCGGAGTATATTGCAACGATTAGCCTTTACCTTTGGCTCACCAAATATGGGTACAGAAAGTTCAGCATGTTTTCTTGCTACGGAGTTATCGGCCAAGTTAATGTACGGAACACAATGGCACACGGCTACATCCCTTGCTATGGGAGGCAATCCTTCACTGGATACATCAGTGGCTTTAATATGGGCTAGCAACCCCGCAAGTTCTTCTCCTTTTTCCTATAATAGTTTAAAGAGGGTAAGAGAGAACAGTGATACTAAATATATAGTTATAGACCCAAGGGTTACTCAAACTGTTCATGCATTGGCAGATGTCCATTTACAATTGAGACCCGGAACCGATGGTGCATTAGCACTTTGTTTCGGCAACTATTTGATAGAAAATAATGCATATGATAAAGAGTTTGTAGATAAATGGGTACATGGTTTTGAAGAATATAAAGAATATGCAAAGGAATTTACAATTGAAAAAACAGCAGAAATTTGTGATTTACCTGCAGATAGACTTAGGAAAGCATGTAAGATTTTAGCAAATAGAAATGGGCCTATAGTGGTAAAGGGAAGTGCGGCAGCACCTCACCATACAAATGCGGTAAATGATTACAGAGCAAGAATAATACTAATTCCACTTACTGGAAGTGTGGATGTTCCGGGAGGAAATACAATTGAAACAGAACCATTGCAGTTTGATGCATGGATGGGAACTCCTAAATTTACACGCTCTAATGATTTATTGCCTAAATTAGACCATCTGAGGGTTGACAGAGAATATTTTCCGGTTTGGGCTGATTTAGATAAGGAGGGAAATATTCAAGTAAATGCAATCCCTGAATATGTAAGCACAGGGAAAATCAAGGCTTGTCTCATGTTAGGTGGAAATGCCATGATGTGGCCTCAGACCCAGGAATATCAGAAAGCTTTTGAATATATGGAATTTGTGGTGGCGGCTGATGTGTATATTCGACCATGGACCCATAATCATGTAGATATGATTCTTCCAGCGGCTATAAGTTGGGAGAGAAGCGCACCTTTGGCACGGTTTGGAAGAAATTTATATTTAAGGGAGATAGTAGTTGAGCCCATGGGGGAAGCTCGTTCGGATCATCGTATTTGTTGTGATATAGGTGTAGCCCTTGGATATGAAGAAGAATTCTGGGGTGGCGGAAAAGACTCTGATAAGAACTGTATCAAAGAAATCCTGTATACCCTCAATAAGGGTGTCACCTACGAAGAACTAAAAAATGCGTTGCCGGGGCCGGTAAATATACCAATGGAAGGTGAGCCTAGGTTTAAAAAATATGAATTAGGTATGTTGAGAAAAGATGGGGAACCCGGTTTTGATACTCCAACCGGAAAAGTGGAATTTACATCTGAAATACTTAAAAAATATGGAATGGATTCCCTGCCGATTTATGTGGAACCTGTTTTTAGTCCGATAAGTACTCCCGAAATATATAAAGAATTTCCCTTGATAATGAACAGTGGAAGTCGTGTACCGATGTACCAACATAGCAGGCAAAGGGAATTACCATGGCTCAACAGTCTTATGCCTGAACCTATAGTACGGTTACATCCAACAAATGCTGAAGAAAGAGGATTGTCAGATGGGGATATGGTATGTATTACGTCTCCCGTTTGCAAAGAGGGAATTAAGGCTAAACTTGAGGTTACAAATATTTTAAAGCCCGGTATGATAGATATGTTTCATGGATGGGAAAAAGCTAATGTTAATCTTCTAATCGCAAGAGATTTTTGTAAAATTAGCGGATTTCCTCCATATAAAGAGGGATTATGTCAGGTTAAAAAAGCATAAAATAAATTTCTGTTGCAAATTCAGGGAGTTGGGGACCAGGGAATTGAGGGACATGTCTCTTTCCCCACCATTTTCTTACATTTCTACAGAGTGCGATAATTGCCATTTATAACTGATCCTAAGGAATCGGTCAATCGGGTTTGGTTCTTTTTTGTTTGCTGGTTTTGTTGGACGGCGGGGACAGGGTCATCGTCCCTTAACATCATTTACGGGACTCTGCACCAGCCCCCGCGGTCCTTGTTTTGTATCGGCTAACCGTCGTTTATCGCCTGTTCGTCACTTGCTGTTCGTTTATTGCTCCGTTACTTGCTTGTTGTTCCATCATTTGTTTGCCTTGTTTTGAAACTTTTGGTGTTGAAGATGAGGTTATATATTGATTCATGTTTTCATAATTCGTTTTATTATTGCCAATTTAGACAAATAATGTTAA
>CAYXPB010000157.1:0-11953 GCA_964466645.1 uncultured Acetivibrio sp.
TAGGCATTTGCAATAATGGAGATCTGTCAATTCTTAGTTTTCATGCCACCAAGGTTTTTAACACGATGGAGGGAGGTGCCATTATTAGTCACGATAAAGAAACAAAACAACATATAGATTATCTTAAAAATTTTGGGTTTGCCGGTGAAACTACAATTATTGCAACTGGCATTAATTCCAAAATGAATGAGATGCAGGCTGCTTTAGGTTTAGTTCAGCTGAAACATTATGATGAGAATATTGCAAAACGTAAAAGAATTGCTGTTACTTATCGTAACGAATTGAAAAATGTGAGAGGGATATCTTTATTACCAGAGGCCCAAGACACTGAATCAAACTATGCTTATTTCCCTATTTTTGTAAATGAAAGAGAATACGGTATGAGCAGAGATGCATTGTATGAAAAATTTAAAAAGAACAACATTTTTGGACGCCGGTATTTTTATCCGTTAATTAGTGAGTTTTTAATGTACAGGGGGTTGGAGTCTGCTACACCCGAGAATTTACCAGTGGCTCATAAAATGGCAAATGAGGTTATATGTTTGCCTATTTACCCGGATTTAGATTTAAAAACAGTAGATAATATCTGTTCATTAATTCAATTGAAATAATATTCACTTCAATGAAAGAAACACGAGATTTTTTTGTAAAAGTGGGATTGCCATCTGGAGATGCCTATGATTTGCCAACGTCGCAGAAACGGTTTTCCGACGGAGCTCAATTTAGATTTGAGGTGCCTGGAATACAGGGACCAACTGCTATGAAATCACTTTTAGATGAAGTAACAGAGAAGAATTTAGTTATTCACCGAGTTACTCAAACAAAAGGGATTATGTTGTTAACCGACAATGAGATTTCTGAAATGGTTTCATTGGCGAAACAAGGAGAAGTTGATCTGGTGTTGTCAATAGGTCCGCGGGCAACCTACGATACCAGTGCATCTGTCTTGACACCTGAAGGACAAAGAATGGGCTTGCGTCTCCGCGGACAGGAGCAAATTGTTCGTGCGATAGAAGATGTAAAAAGAGCAGCATATTTAGGGTGCAGGTCCTTCTTATTATATGATGAAGGACTACTCTGGATTTTGAACGAAATGCGCAAACAGGGAGAAATTCCTTCAAACTTGAAATTTAAAATTTCGGCACATACAGGTCACGGAAATCCTTGCTCTGCCAAGCTTATTGAAAGCATTGGAGCTGATTCTTTAAACCCTGTCCGTGATTTGCAACTACCCATGCTCGGAGCCTTAAGGCAAGCAATTAATATCCCTATCGACTTACATACCGAAAATCCGGCTTCTTCTGGCGGTTTTATCCGACATTATGAAGTCCCGGAGATGATTAGGGTTACTGCCCCCATATACCTGAAAACCGGAGGCTCCGTAGCAAAAACACATGGTTGGGATACAACTGTAGCTGAAGCCAAACAAAGGATTAAACAGGTAAGTTTGGTCAAACGCGTTATTGATCAATACTATTCTGACGCAGTTTGCTCTTCTAAGGGTTCATTTATCTAATATGATATTAAGTACTTAAGTTAATAATTTATTATCTATATGAAGCATAATCAATACAATAAAGACTTTAAATTTATTAAGGATCCAATTGACTTTAATAAGTATACTGAAAGAAATTTATTACAGTACTGTATTGGAGCAACATTGTACATGCCAGGAACAAAGGATATTTCAACTAAGATATTGAATGGCAAAATTAACGATGTCACATCAATTGTGATGTGTTTTGAAGATGCAATACAAGAAAAAGATTTACCAGATGCAGAAAATAATGTATTAAGACAATTAAAAATAATAAGTGATGCATTAGAGAAGAAGACAATTACACATGATTCCATCCCATTAATTTTTTTAAGGGTGCGAAATACTGAACAGTTTAAGAATTTTTCTAAAAGGTTAAATTCAAAACAAGCAAGTATTTTGTCTGGTTTCGTTTTCCCTAAATTTTACAGTTATAATGCATTTGAATACCTGGATTTTCTTGAATATCTGAATAAAGAATTTAATACAGTATTGTATGGAATGCCTATCCTCGAAGGAAAAGCAATTGCTTTCAAAGAAACCAGAACTAATGAATTAATTAATATGAGAAGAATACTTAAAGCATATGCCGAAAGAATTCTAAATATAAGAGTAGGTGGTACAGATTTTTCAGCTTTATTTGGAGTTAGAAGAGGTATTAATTATTCTATTTACGACATTTTGACTGTAAGAGATTGCTTATCTGATATATTAAATTTTTTCAATCGAGATGGAGATGATTTTTTAGTATCAGCACCTGTTTGGGAGTATTTTTTAGCTTTTAAACAAGATGACATAAACAAACTTATTGAACATGATATTCATCGCTCACTTATTGGCAGAAAACCAATAATAAATGAAGCTATTGACGGTTTGTTAAAGGAAGTTATACTTGATAAGGCAAATGGTTTTATTGGAAAGACAATTATTCATCCTTCTCATACAAGATTTGTTAATGCTTTGCAAGCAGTTACATCTGAGGAATATGATGATGCAATACAAATTATTGAAACAAAGGGAGGGGTTGTGAAAAGTTCAAGGTCTAATAAAATGAATGAAATAAATCCTCATTTAAGTTGGGCTAAAAAAATTCAATACAGAGCTAAAGCTTATGGTGTAGTTGAAAATGAGTTTTCCTTTTTAAAACTAATCATGGTTTAATAGCGATTGTTGAATAAAAAACATATATAATGAAAACAACAGAACATTCAAACTCATATACCGATATCTTGATTGATGATTTGTGTGAAATTTTAGATAACCCATTTCCTGTATCAGCAATTTACCACGCAAAAAATCGTTTATTGGATTATATTGGTGTTACTTTCGCAGGTGTAAAAATACTCCATGAGAAAGGAATCAGTCTTCTAAATATTTTAGACAAAGGATCAGGGTTTGCGACGGTAATCGGACATAACACAAAATCTTCATTTCTAAACGCCATATTATTAAATGGATTAAATTCTCACGTTGCTGAATTAGACGATGGTGAGAGGTTTGCTATGATGCATCCCGGTTCTCCAATAATATCTGCATTATTACCAATTATCGAAGAAAGAAAAATGAATGGCCAAGATTTAATCCGAGGGATTATTATCGGGTATGAAGCAACAATCAGAATAGCAAGATCGCTCCAACCAGCGTTAAAAGACAGAGGTTTTCATGCAACTGGTATTGCAGGGACAATTGGAGCTGCTGTTGCTATTGGAGCTGCATTAAACTATTCTAAAGCAGAAATGAAAAATGCTATTTCTGCAGCCGCGACCAGTGCTGCCGGGCTATTGGAAGTAATTGATGATGGTTCTCAATTAAAACCTTATAATTCTGCACATGCTGCTTTAAGTGGTACGATAGCTTCTATTGTGGCCAAATCAAATTTTATTGGACCGAATGATGTTCTGGGAGGGAAAAGAGGTTTATTTAATGTACTTACAGACAATTATGATTTATCGAAGTTAAGAAGTAATACAAATGATTTATTAAGAGTTGAGAATTGCTATGTAAAACCTTATGCCGCGTGTAGGCATTGCCATCCAGCTATTGAAAGTGCTTTAAATTTGCTAGATAGCGAAAGGTTGACACATAAAGACATAGATAAAATAAATGTCTACACTTATTATTGGGCAGTTAAAGGTCATGACCATAAAAACATCAATGGAGTAAGTTCGGCCAAGATGAGTACTCCATACAGTGTCGCTGTT
This sequence comes from uncultured Acetivibrio sp., assembly GCA_964466645.1. GTDB lineage: Bacteria > Bacillota > Clostridia > Acetivibrionales > Acetivibrionaceae > Acetivibrio. Next base: position 3,739 of record CAYXPB010000157.1, read on the forward strand.
GCAATTATTAAAGGGAAAGCAGGGATTTATGAATTTATGCCAGAGGTTATTCAGGATTCAGAAATTGTCAAATTAACAAATAAGGTAACTGTATTATCTGATGATGATCTAACCAATCTGTTTCCTCAAAAGAGAGCTGCAATCGTTGAGTTTCTCAAAAAAGATGGAACAATTGTTAGAAATAGAGTGGATATACCTAAAGGAGAACCTGAAAATCCCCTATCTGATGAAGAGCTTAAAGATAAATTTATTGAATTATCGTTGTATGGTAATAAAAACATGAGTGAAATCAATGAGATTTTTCAGATTGTAATGGATATTGAAAATCGTATTGATAATCTATATCCTTTATTATAGTAATTATTTTATATAAAAAGTAATAGATTTAATCTTGTAAAGAAATGAAAGGTAAACCGGAATTCGTTTATTTTAATGGACAAATAACACCTTACGAAAATGCAGTGATTCATTCAATGACCCCTTGTGTACGTTATGGAGCAATGGTATTTGAAGGACTTAGAGGTTATTGGAATGATGAAACTAAAGAAATGTATGTGTTTAGATTAGAGGATCATTCAAAAAGATTAATACAATCTACAAAGCTATTGAGAATCTCTCATGATTATACCGTTAATTCCATTAGCGATGCGAACCTTCAATTATTGAAAAGATTAAATTATCAAGAGGACGTGCATATAAGACAAATGTTATATGTTGATGGTGATGGGCCTTTGGATTCACCAGGGCCCGCAGGCCTAATTTCTGTTGCTATGCCTAGGGGAGGTTCAGCAATGGCTGATATGGGCATTCATATTGCGATTAGTTCTTGGACACGTATTGACGACACAAGTATGCCTCCCAGGATTAAAGCTGCTGCCAATTATCAAAACGGTCGGCTTGCGAAAATGCAAGCGAAAATTGATGGTTATGATAATGTCCTTTTTCTCAATAAGAGTGGGAAAGTTACTGAAGGGCCAGGAGCCTGCTTTATGTTCATCAAGGATTCTAAGCTAATTTCTCCCACAATTACATCAGGTATATTGGAAAGTATAACCCGTGACACTCTGTTAAAAATCGCCTCTGAAGATTTGAATATAGAAGTAGTTGAAAGGGATATAGATCGTACTGAAGTTTATGTTGCTGATGAAGCCTTTTTTTGTGGTTCAGGTGCAGAAATCACTCCTGTTATTTCTGTTGATAGACATCAAATAGGTAATGGGAAAAAGGGTGAATTAACTAGCGCATTACACAATTATTATCTTGAGGTTACTCGAGGAAATATAAGTAAGTATAATACTTGGCTAACACCAGTTTACAATATTTAGATTTAATATACCATCTTAAAAAAAGCTCATAATGAGTAATAAACCGGTATCAATAGTACTAGGCGGTACTATCCCACATACTGAGTTAATTAGAAATCTTAAGAATAGGGGTTTTTATACGATATTAGTAGATTATTTAGAGTCTCCTCCGGCTGCTAAAATTGCAGATTTGCACATCAGAGAAAGCACCCTCGATTATGATAAGGTATTACAGATAGCCATAGATTATGATGCAAAACTAGTAATTAGCACTTGCATTGATCAGGCAGGAGTTACTGCATGTTACGTAGCAGAGAAACTAAAATTGCCGGCTCCATATAGTTATGATACAGCACTAAAGGTAACAAACAAAACACTCATGAAAAAAATCATGAGTGAGCATAATATCCCTACTTCCAAATTTTGTGTTGTAAGTGATTATAATGAATTACCAGAGTTCAGCCTGAAATTGCCTGTTGTGGTAAAACCTGCTGATAGCAACAGTTCGAAAGGTGTCAGGAGAGCGGAAAATGAAGATGAGTTGAGAACATTTCTTAACCAAGCATTACGAATTAGCAGAAACAAGAAAGCAATTGTTGAAGAATTTGTAACTGGTGATGAGATTGGACTTGATTGCTTCGTTGAAGAAGATAGGACTCATATCTTAATGATGCACAGGAAAAGAAAACCAATGAGAAGTAACCATGATGTTTTATACTCAATTGGCTCTATATCACCTCCTGATATCAGTGAAACTGCTAAATGCAAACTTCTTGAGATTGCAGTAAACATTACCTCAGCTTTTAAACTTGAAAACACACCTTTGCTGCTACAGACCATCGTGAACAATGATGAGGTTAGTGTTGTTGAATTTTCACCCAGAATAGGAGGAGGATTGAATTTCAGAAAGATCAAGATTTTTACAGGTTTTGATATTATTGATGCTGCAATAAATTCTTTTTTGGGGAATAAAGTAAATGTTGTATACAACTCTCCTGATTTCAATTTCTCTGAAAATCACATTTACACTTTACCCGGCGTGTTGGGACATATTTCTGGATATCAAGACTTAATAGAAAACAATATTATTGAGGAAATATATTTTAATAAAAGTATTGGGTCAATTATGACTGATGATATGGCGAGCAATAACAGATTAGGCTCATTCATCGTTAAAGCCGGAAATATTCAAGAACTCCATGAGAAAATAAGAAAAGCTTTTGATTCAATTAATGTTTTCGACAGTTTTGGCAATTCTATGTTAAAAAAAGAAATATACCATAACCTTCTAATATTGTAACACATTCAGACCTCATCCGAATGTATAAAAATAATAAGATATGAATTTATTTAGTAATTTAAAATATGATCTTTATGCAATAAAGAAATATGGATTGATAACCCATTTAAAGTATTTGTTTGATTACAAGAATGTAATTATTAACCTTCACACGCACTTGGATTATGTGCCACCATTTAAAGAGAACCCAAATTACCCAATTAAAGAAGTTGATTTGAAGGATGAAAGTATTTGTCAACAATGGGTTGATATTGTAAATGATGCTTTTGGTTTTGAAGAACCTTTTACAATAGATTCGGCAAAAAAGTACATGGACAATCATATGTATAAAAAATTCGAACATACTTATTTTGTTTACTATGAAAATGAACCCGTTGGGACTTATTCAATCGGTCGGTTAAAAGTTAACGAGAACATTGGTACAACTGGTAGACTGGCAGTGCTTAAACATCACCAGAATAAAGGCCTGGGAATGTATCTTGTTCTGCTTGCGTTTATGAAGTTAAGGGATAAAGGGCTAAAACATATTGAGACTGTATTCGTGGTTAGTAAAGATTATTCGATCAGATTGTATTTTAGGTGTGGAGGCACACCGGAGTTTCGTCGGAAATATTTACAATTTAAGCCCACCCGTAAATTTTTTCTTGTACGTTTATGGGCTCAATATAGGGTTAAAACTATGTATAAAAATTTTAGAAAGGGTTTGGACAAGGCATATCTATTGGAGTCTAAATGATAGTGGATGAGGATCAGTAATCTCATTTTCATGTTTTATTAAGAAAATCAAACTTACCATGATGAACAATACATTTGAAACAGTAAAGAGAAATCTTAACGCTATATCAAAGTATGGTTTATATTCTCATTTGGATTATATAATGCATAAAAAAGCAAATATAGAATTGATACACCGAAGAGAGAATAATTCTGCCAACCATGCGCTGTACTCAATTGAAGTTCAAAAAGGGAAGCTGTCTACAAATAATAAAAGGAAAGCCATCGAATATGCCATTGAAGTATTAGGAAGTAAGAAGTATGCTCCATGGCTTTTATTCTACACCGCCTATAAAAATGAGTTTATGGAAGGATGGATTCCCTTTAACTACTATTTGATAGAAGTATTGCCAGTAATGAATGGTGGTTATAAATTCCTTTCAGCTTATAAAACATTGACTAACAGGATATTGAATACGCTCTATATCCCTGATATAGGATACTTTATTCATGGAAATTTTTATGACTCAAACTACAAGCTTATAGATTATGATGCTGTTAAAAACTATTTGTTTCGTGAATCAAAATTAGTATTTTTTAAAGAGAACAGCCGAAGCAGGGGGAAAGGTGTAACAATTTTTGATAATGAAGATTTTGATGTTTCATCAATGAATGGCTTCTTGGATGGATGCTTCCAATCACAAATTCATCAACACGAATTTTTTACCGAAATTTGTGGCAGCTCCGCAACATCAACAATCAGAATAACAACTGTTAAAGATCAACATGGCAAGGTGTCCGTAAAATTCGCATATCTCAGAGTGGGAAGAACAACTGAAAGATGGGTTAAATCGTCCACTAATGTCCGAATTCCGATTTCAATAGATAAAGGTTGTCTTTTAGAATTTGGATTTATGAAGGATTGGAAAATAATAACAAAACATCCCGATACCTCTTACGTGTTCTCAGATGCTAAAATTCCGCTCTTTGATGATATGACAAAGATTTGTTGTCAACTACATGAATCGTTTCCACTTTTTTCTGTTATTGGGTGGGATTTATGTATTGATAATAACGATAAAATAAAGATAATGGAATGGAATACTTCTCAAAATCATATTACCTTACCAGAAGCAGCAACTGGTCCTTGTTTTGTGGGATTGGGTTGGGAAAGTTTATGGAAACAACCTCTTGACAGATAATTGATAATTGGATATCAGTCAATTTCATGGATAAATCAAATGAATTTTTGTCATATTGTAAGGTATTTCAATATTTTGCCAATCTTTTTAAGACAAATGAAGTGCTTTTGAATGATTTATTTGACGAATTGGTGTTAAATATGAATAATTCTGATTTATAAAATTAATTAACATTGTGGATCTAATTACGGGGCGAGACTTTATCCTACATAAAAATCAAAACATAGTATATAATGAAACAGATAAGGTCTCCAATAAAACAACAAATCGCAAATAGTTTAAGTATTTGGGAAATGATTTCGTTATCCGGATTTATATACACCGGCCGCGATGCTGTCCTCCCCAAAATTGTATCGTTGATCAAAGAAGGTAAACTGGATACATATGGTATTAATCTTGAAGGGGCTGTTATTTTTCACACAGCAGTAAGTCCGGCAGGAGTAGGGCCAACATCAAGCAATAAATACGAAATTGAAAGCAGCATCCCTGCTCTGTCAAAAGCAGGGGTTAAACTGCACCTCGGCAAGGGGGCTTTAAGCCCTGAATCTATTGCGGAGTTGCATAAACACAACTCGGTATATGCCGTAATTCCACCGGTAACAGCTTTGCTCAACAGCAAAACCCTGAGTCAGAAAGTGGTAGCTTTCCCCGAATTGGGTATGGAGGCTTTCCATTTGTTGGAGGTTGAAAATTATCCGGCTATCATTGCCGTAGCACATGGTAAAAGCATTTATGATCGATAGAAACAAAAATGATATTGTAGATAAAGTTAAGGAGTGCCTAATAATAGCTGCTTCCACATTCAGTGACGATAAGAAAGAAGTGTATAGGCAGGCGATAGAGCGTGAGACAGTGAAAACTGCCAAATGGGTACTTGAGACAACCTTAAACAACGCCTTGGTTGCAGAACAAAATAGAAGTCCATTATGTGATGACACTGGGATCCCTCATTTATTTCTTGAAATCGGTCAAAATAAAAAAGTCGATGGAGAATTATTGTCATTAATAAATCAGGGTGTCGCTGAAGGTCTGCGAGCTTTACCGGGAAGACCTATGGCAATTAATGGTAGCGATCTTCAACGCATCGACCAATCGGGCGGATTGAATATTGATCCTGGTGCCATTATACCAACACCTCTTCTTATAAAACCGATTAAGGAAGATGTAATACGTTTGCACATCCTTATGCAAGGGGGTGGTCCCGAAATCAGAGGAAAAACATTCCGTGTTTTTCATAAACATAACGTTTCAGTAGTAACCGATGAAATTATTAATTGGTCAGTTGAAGCCTCAAGACAATTGGGTTGCTCCCCAGTGACCCTGGCTATTGGTATAGGCCGGTCTCATTTTGAAGCAACTTCATTAATGCTAGAGGCTATGGTGTTTGGTCGCCATGATATACAAACTAATATTGAACAAGAAATCACGGAAAAAGTCAATAAAAGCAATATTGGCCCTTTAGGTCTTGGTGGTGAAACCACCGCACTTGGTACATTCCTTAAGGTTGGCCCACAACGTGCCAGCGGGGTACGTATTGTATGCATGCGCCCTTGTTGTGGAATTGAGCCCAGGAAAGCAAGTGTAGAATTAGATTATTAGTTTACCATGAACAAAGAAAACAAATACGATTACACACCTTTACCTGAACCAGTACCTATTACAGAACAAGTTTGGCCTGAAGGAACAGTGCCTTTGCTCCACACCCGAACAATGACATATATGCATGAAAACTATATACGTGAGTGTATAGAAGGAATATTAATGCAAAAAACAACGTTTCCGGTTAAGGTGCTTATTCATGATGATGCATCAACTGATAAAACCGCCGAGATTGTTAAGGAATATGAAAAAAAATACCCTCAGTTAATAAAAGCATATTACCAAAAAATTAATAGTTATTCAAATCAGGATAGACGCCTAATGAGAGCTGAATTTTCTTCATGGAGGATTGGCAAATATGAAGCCATTTGTGAGGGCGACGACTACTGGACCGATCCATTAAAATTACAGAAACAAGTGGATTTTTTAGAGAAAAATCCAAATTATGGAGTGGTTTTTACAGATGCTGATCACCTGATTGAGGATAAGGGTCTAATCATAAAAAATTATGACAAGACTTATAGAAGATATATACCCAACGGAGATGTAATAAATATATTGATAAATAAAGGAAATCCTTATAGAACATGTACTAGTTTATATAGGAGTATATTTATTAAAGAATTTAAAGATCTTTTTCAAAATCGTAAATTATTTATTACAGATCTTGCGTATTGGACATATATTGCTGGAAAGATGAATGTTGGATATTTAAGCCAATCGACTGCGGTTTACCGTATAAAGAAACAATCAGCATCACACTTTATGAAATTAGATGAAGCGAAAAAATTTGCAAAAAAAGGTTATACAACCAAGTTGTTTTTTGCTAAATTTTTCAATGTTCATGCAAACAAAAAGATTCTAAAATACAATTATATATGTTACTTAATTTCTTTTCTGTTGAGTATTAATGATTTTTTTTCTTTAAGATTATTTGCGAAATATCCATATTTAATTCTAAAAATTTTTATTAAAGAAAAAATTGGAAGACCTTTTATGAATTTTGTTTTAAAAGGGTAATATATTTATAGCAATTTCCAGGATTTTGTGTAAATTACAATTGAGTTTTCATAATTACAATAGCACCCTGTCCTCAAAAATAGTTTTCCGGTTTTGCATCCGATAACTATTACCTTTTTTGTATAATCAGCATGCATTTATATAAGAGTCTGTCCAGAAGGGCCGTGGACATTTTTTCGACATCAAGTGATTTAGTAAATTCAGCTGGAGATTTATTGTTTGTAAAAATAAAAAACGTTGTTTTTTAGATCTGGTTTATGAACACAAAAAAAGGTTACAATCTTCTTAACCGATGAATTGATGACCTCTTTCAGCCGAAGCGTGTAATGGATATAGCTCACGTTAGGGAAGTACACTTTGTAGCCTTTTCTGATTGCATCATATCCCAAGCCAGCAGAGATATAAGCTTTACCAGTTCCTGATGGTCCGCTAAGCATTAGATTATAACAATGATCCTGCCAGTTCAATTGTTCGTTTCTGTTAACAAATCTAAATTTATAACTCGTCCCTAACTGGACACTAGTGACACGAGACATGAGTGAACTAATTTATTTTTATCGTTTTATACCAATTATTTTATTCCTCCATCCATTTCTTTTAGCTATGAAAAGGAATAATAAAATTGCTCTTGTCATTTGTGGTTTATATTTGGCTTCTTCTGTAGGATCCCTTTTTGTTTCTTCAAAGTACCTTGTTTGGCATGATTTTCAAAGTGATACTTTCTGTGGATTTTTGTTTTATGGAATCTTTAACTTACCCTTGTTATATGTTTCTTTATATCTAAAACCAATTAAAGATATTCATACTATTAAATTTGACTTTTTTACTAAAAATTTCGTAATTTTTCTAGTGATAGGAGCCCTGTATTCAGTCACTTACCAACTGCCTTATGCGTTAGACGCTTTATCACAATCTGCACATATTGTTAGAACTATGGACGAATCTATACTTCCGAATAGTATTCTCACTACAATTGCGGTAGGCTTTTCTGCGTTTTTCAATATTTATTTATTTTATTTTTTTGTTGGATTAATAAATAAATGGAATAAATTCATTACGTTTTCTATGCTGTTAGG
>CAYXPB010000158.1:0-11937 GCA_964466645.1 uncultured Acetivibrio sp.
ATATGGATTATGAAGCGATACAGAGATGTTTCGAGGTTACCTTGGCGAGAATTATCGGGTTTGCTGAGGAATTCAAGTTGTAAAAGATATTCACATTTGAAGAGGAACGCTTAAAAATCTCAGAGAATAGACCAGTTGTTTTTCAGGAATCACCCAAAATATCTCTGGGATTTTTTCGTAATTCCTTATTTGAATAATTATATTTTTATGATATACTTGTCGATGGAGAGGTGATATTATGGATGATAAAGTATTTGAAATGATGGAGAAAATATATAGTGAATTGACTGGTTTTAAGTCAGAAGTAAACCAGAGGTTTGACGAAGTAAATCAAAAGTTTGACGAAGTAAACCAAAGGTTTGAAGGAGTAAATCAAAAGTTTTATGAGCTAAATAAAAAAGTGGACAAGAATACTGTTTTGCTTGAAAAAACAAATGATAATATAAAGATACTTGCTGGGGTTCAACAAAATCATCTTGAAATTAATGAACGTCAACATGAAGAGATGAATGAGATACATAAGGAAGAATTGGAATTGCTCAAAAGTGCAATACATCATATATCACATAATATGTAATTAAATTAAAAAGATAGGGACTTATTAAAGTCCTTTTTTTATACTTGATAAATCATCAGTTTAGATATAATATTTAAGTGAGAATCATTTTTACATATGAAATATTTAAATATCATTTCTATATAGTATTCAATTTAGCTGGGTCTGTCGTAATAGGGCATGTATTAGTATTATAAATATTGATAATCTGCAAAATTCCATAATGAATGATTATAAGAGCCATATGAAGTTGAATGGAAGATGTGTTTTTGCAATTCTTTGTTTGGTATTCTTGTTGTTAACAGCGTTACCAAGTATTCTATTAAGTTTACATTTTATAGATTTGATAGAATATTATAAAAAAAATTATATAAAAATAAGGGGGAACTAAAATGAAGGCTAGGGGTTTTATATCACTAGTGACGGTGTTGACATTTTTGGCTTCAGCACTGCTTATTGGAAATGTATCAGCTTATACAACTGAAGAAGAGGCAAGCATATTTCCGTTTGCAAAAGGATTTGAAGACGAGTCACTTTTAGGTGTGCGTACAAAGTATACAGAAAGTAATTCAGTTGATTCAGAGATTGCACATGAAGGAACTAAAAGCTTGAAAGTATCAAACAGAGCTTATGAATGGGAAGGCCCTCAAATTGACCTAATGGGTAAATTGCAAAAGGGTGAAACCTACTACTGTTCAGCCTGGGTGTATCAGGATACCGGCGAACCTCAAATTTTCAGATTGACAGCTTATAGTTGTGATGATTCAAGTGAAGACCTTTATGATGGGAAATTTTATACAACTATAGAACAAAATCTTGAAGTTCCAAGCGGAGTTTGGACAAGACTTGATGGAATGTATACCTATAATTATGAGGGAACACCTAAATTTATGCTTGTATATGTTGAAGCAGGAGAAATCGGATTCGATTTTTATGTTGATGATATAGTTATTGCAGGACCTTCTGTTATAAACAGCAATTTTGAAGATGAAAGTACAAAAGGATGGAGCGGCAACGGTTCAACACTTGATGTAAGTGAAGAATTTGCTCAAAGTGGTGACTTCAGTTTGAAGGTTACAGGAAGAAAAAATGCTTGGGAAGGACCAGTTGCAGATTTGATGGGCAAACTGGTTAAAGGAAATACTTACTATTCATCAGCTTGGGTTTATCAGGAAAGCGGTGAGCCTCAGACCTTTAGAATGACAGCTTATAGTCGTGATGATTCAAGTGAAGACCCTTATGATGGTAAGTTCTACAAAACAATAGCTGAAAACCTTGAAGTTCCAAGTGGAGAGTGGACAAGACTAGAGGGCTTGTATACATATGAATATACTGGAGAACCTTCCGGACTTACTTTTTATTTGGAATCACCTGAAATAGATTTTGACTTTTATGTGGATGATGTGGTTTTGGCAGGAAAGATTAGAAATGCTGAAGATGATGCAAAATTATGTGAAACTAGTTTTGAAGATTCAAAATTAGCTGGCTGGACAGCTCAAGGTACAGGTGAAGATGCAACACTATCAATTAACGAAGCTTCTGCTAAGGATGGTATTAAGAGTCTTCTAGTTACCGGCAGGGCAGATACTTGGCAGGGAGCAAAATTTGATCTTCTTAATAAAGTGAAAAAAGGTCAGGTAGTGGACATTTCGATGTGGGTTTATCAGACTTCAGGGAAGAATCAGGAGATGAGAATATCCATATGCACTGATGCAGACGGAGATGCTACATATAACACAATAGCTCAAGACAGCGCAGTTCCTAGCCGCAAATGGCAAGAATTGAAAGGATCTTATACAATTACATATACCGGAGATTTAGAGCAGTTGTTTATATATGTTGAAGCAGGACATCCAACTGCTGATATAGGCATTGATAATGTTTTGATAAGCGCTCCTGTTGTTGAAGAGGGTATTGAGTTGGATATTCCTTCATTGAAAGATGTTTTTTCGGATTACTTCCCTATAGGGGTTGCGGTTCCGTCTTCATCCTTTGATAATGAACTTCAATCAGAACTTATTAAAAAGCACTTTAACAGTATTACAGCTGAGAACGATATGAAGGTTGACTCAATGCAGCCTACAGAAGGAAACTTTAGTTTCGCAAAGGGTGACCGTTATGTAGACTTTGCACAGGAAAACGAAATGCGTTTAAGAGGTCATAATCTTTTATGGCATCAGGCAGTACCAAGTTGGATATTTGTTGACGATGAGGGTAATGATGTATCAAGAGAAGTGCTTCTTGATAGAATGAAGACTCACATTCAGACTATGATTAAGTACTATGGTGATAAAGTTGACGTTTGGGATGTTGCAAATGAAGCTGTAGGAGACGTACAGCCTTTTGGACTTAGGAATTCAAAGTGGAAACAGATTATAGGTGACGACTATGTTATAAAGGCTTTTGACTATGCTTATGAGGCTATTGTTGAGGAAGGCCTTGAGGGTAAAGTAAAACTATACTACAACGATTATAACAACGAAGAGAATCCTCAGAAGAGAGAAGGAATACTTAATCTTGTTAAAGAATTAAAGGAAAAAACTCATATCGATGGTGTAGGCCACCAAGGTCATATTGGTATTGACTATGGTTCTGTAGAAGGGGTTAGGGAAACTTTAAAAGGTTACCTTGACTTAGGTCTTGAAGTGGAACTTACAGAATTGGATATGTCGGTATATAGCGGTTTGACTGCACCGAATGCGCCAATAACCGAAGAACAGTTGATAAGACAAGCTTACAAATACAAAGAACTATTAGATATGTTAAAAGAACTTGATGCACAGTATCCTGACAAACTCTTGGGCTTGACTTTCTGGGGATTAAAGGATGATATGACTTGGTTAAATTATTATGAAAATGTAAGTAGAACCGATGCACCATTACTTTTCGACAAGAATGGAAAAGCAAAATACGCATACTGGGCACTTGTTGATGCTTCAAAGCTCCCTGTATTTGTGAATGGCGCGATGTCCTTAAAGGGAACACCAGTTGTTGACGGAAAAGTAGATTCCGTATGGAATATAACAAAAAGTATAGAGGTTGTTGACTTGAGTGGAGAGTCAAAAGGAAACATTAAGACTTTATGGGATGATGAAAATCTATATGCTTTAGCGAAAGTGGATGGGGAACCATCAAAAGTTGAATTCTATATTGATGAAGATAATAGTAAGAATGAAAGAAGTGTGGCAGAAGACGCTTACTTTAGTTTTACAACTTCCGGTGAGATCATAGGAAATGCAACGGTCATTTCAAACATGGTAGATGGAGGTTATGAATTTGAAGTTTGTATGCCTTTTATAAGCGGTCCTTCAAGCAAGATAGGATTTGATGTAAGGTTGACTTACGGTGAAGATGATAAGACTGTACTTGTCAGCTGGAACGATATTAAAAATACACAGGACAGCAATACATCGGGATATGGAGTTTTAACTCTTGTAAATCCGAAGTACACTGAGGCAACGAAAGGTACTCCAACTGTTGATGGTGAAATTGATGAGGCATGGGCAAATGCAAACGAAATTTCCACCGATATTATTACAGCCGGTACTGAGCCAGCTAAAGCTAATGTTAAAACAATGTGGGATGAAAATTACCTGTATGTTTTAGCAGAGGTTAAAGATTCTGTACTTTGCGATGCAAGTGAAAATCCATGGGAGCATGATTCAATAGAGTTCTTTGTTGATGAGAACAATGGCAGAACTGCTGAGTATGAAGCCGATGATGCACAGTACAGAGTTAATTACAACAATGTACCATCCTTTAGTGCAAACAGTGTCGAAGATAAATTTGTCTCAGTCGCTAAGGTAGTATATGCAGAAGATGTAGTGAGCGGATACCTTATAGAAGCTGCAGTTCCGTTTAACACAATCAAAGGAAAACCCGGACATATCATGGGCTTTGATTTACAGGTAAATGATGATGCAAATGCTGATGGAGTAAGAGACGGAATGTCAAACTGGAATGATGCAACGGGAGTAGGCTATAAGAATACTGAAGCTTTCGGACTTTTGAAGCTGGTGGATGACAGCAATAAATACACTATATCCGGTTATATAAAGCCAGACTTTAAATATACTGAAGATAAAATTCCTGAAGTAGAATCATGTTTTGTGGTAGAAGTAGTCGGAACAGATTTGAAAGCTTCATCGGATAATGGGCATTTTGTAATAACAGGAGTGCCTGCAAGTGAAGAAGGATACACTTTGAAGATTACAAAGGATAGCTACCTTGCAAGAGAGCTGAAAGGTGTTAAAGTTATAGGAAATACTGAGATATCAACTGAAAGTGCACCATTAATTATGTGGGCGGGAGATATTGTAATAGACGGAATTCAGGATAATGCAATAAACATGGCTGATATAATGTATCTATGCAAATCCTTCAATACTATAAATGGTGATGAGAGTTATATTGAGAGCAGTGATATAAATAAAGATGGCGCTATAAACATGGAAGACATAGTGATCATCGGAAAGCATTTTAACAAAATCTCTGCTGACTATGAAAAATAATTACATTAAGTAACAATGAAAAACTCCGGTGCATTGACGCCCGGAGTTTTTTGTTTATTGAAATCAGCCTACTATTCTTTGAAGCATAGTATTGTGAGCTAGTTCTTCAAATTCATCGTTTAGTTTTTGAAGCGATACAAAATCTTTGTATTTTTGTTTGAGTGCAAGGGTTATTATGTGGTCGGACAGGACAGGATTCTTAGGAAGCAGACTCCCATGGGAATATGAGCAAATTACGTTTTTATAGGTGGCACCTTCAAACCCGTCTTCACCATTGTTTCCATAACCTTTTACAAGCTTTCCGAGAGGTGAGACCAAAGGGCCAAGGTAAGTTTTGCCTGAATGATTCTCAAATCCGACAATTTTTCCGTCATAGCTCTCGGTTTTGAGAAAATCACACTCAAAGCAAAAATTTCCTATCATTCTTTCTTTGCCCCCAACAGTCCACAAATCAAGAGCCTTTAAAAATTCAATCTCTTTTCCATCCCAAGTTTTATAGTAGTTGCCGAGTAGTTGATAACCACCGCAGATGGCGAGGAATATCTTATCATTTTGTATGGCGTTTTTAATCTCATTTCCTTTTTGATTCAAAACATCATCTTGTATTATTTCCTGTTCATAGTCTTGACCGCCGCCAAGAAAGATAATATCATAGTTTTCTGCATCAAACTCATCACCCATACTAATATTGGATATGGTTGTGCGAATTCCTCTCCATTGTGAACGTTTTGAAATTGCGATAATATTTCCTCTGTCTCCATACAGATTTAATAAATCAGGGTAAAGGTGACATATATTTAACTCATACATATTATTTCCAAAACTCCTTTAATCCGAATTTTTTCTTGAGCAATTTCCTCATATCAAGCATGGCCGTATATGTGGGAAGTATATAAAAACTGTGTCCGTCTTCAGTATTTGAAAGCCCTTTTGCAAGGAGCTCTTCATAATTCTTAACAATGTGGATTTTACTGCTGAATATTCCAGCATATTTTAGCCTTACAGCCATATCTTCGGCTCTTATACCTGATACATAGAAGTTATCAATTATCTCTTGTGACTCTTCAAGCATTTCAAAATCAACATCCCACAACCAGGAGATATCTGTCCCGTCTGCAAGCTTGTCACTTATAAGAAAGGCGATTTGCATATTTTTATCTTCTGTCATAAGAAAGTTTAAAACTTGATTAAAGCCTGTAGGATTTTTGACTAATATAACTTTAATGGTTTTGCCATGGGTAGTGATTGTTTCCATCCTACCGAAGCCGCATTCAAATTTCTCCAAAGCTTCAACAAGATTGTCGGAGGGTAGCTCTAAAACAGTCCCGCAGGTAGTTGCAGCTAAAGCGTTGTATATATTATATAAACCGGGAAGGTTGATTTTCGCTTGTAATACTCTATTATCCTCTCCGTTATTTTTGGACGCAATAGAAAATAATACATTTGAATAGGAAGTATTAAGTTCAACTACTTTCTCGCAGGTTACACTCGTTTGAGGACGATGATAACCGCAAGAACTGCAAGCAAAACTGCCAAGATGACCGTATACATGACTTTCATAGTCATATCTATTCTTACAGAAGAGGCAGAACATGGCATCGGTGTTACCAAGGTCTTCCTTAGCTTGGTAGGCCTCATTTGCAAAACCATAGTAAGTAACTTCCTTGTCGGTATCTTTACCTAAGGATGCACAAAGAGAATCATCAGCATTTAGAATAAGCTTTGTTTTGCTCGACTTACTAATTCCTGATTTTACACTGTTTAACGTCGAGTATAACTCACCAAAACGGTCTAGTTGATCTCTAAAAAAGTTTGTAACTACGAGCACATCGGGCTCGATATAATCAGATACAACATTAAAGGCTGCTTCATCCACTTCAATGAGGGCGATAGGAGCTTTTGCTCTACCGCATAAGTCAACGGAATCAATAAATGTTGTAACAATTCCGCCAAAGAGATTTGCACCGGATTTGTTTGTGATATATTCCTGACCGTTTACTTTTAGGATTTCACCTATTATCCTTGTAGTAGTGGTCTTGCCGTTAGTTCCAGTGATCATTATTATTTTATAGTCCTTAGAGATAACCTTTATTATATCAGGATAAAGCTTTCGTGCAATTTTGCCCGGAAGGGTAGTGCCTCCGCTTTTTAATATCCTAAGAACAAAAACCAATATTTTTGCTACTATTATTGTCAATGTAAGTCTTAAATTCATGCTAACTCCAGCTTCTATATTTTTTATTTTTATACTGCCTTTTCAATTGAAGTGAAAGAGGCAAAATCAAGTGAGGGTAAATGTCCCGAGATAATATTATAACATAAAGGTTTTATATTATGTAGAAATATTTTAGGTTGCTTAATTATTAAGCCATTTCAAAAAATAACCTATACAATATTTTCAGCCTAAAGCCCTTAAAAACGGATTTTTTCGAAAGGGCTTTAACAAAATTTTTATAGAAATCATCTTAGGAAAGTATTTCCTTAAAAAAAAATTTGATACGTTATTTTTAAAGTGATAAAATGTTGTAGATATAGAAGTGAGTGCCAATAGTTTTTCACACTCAGGTGGGTGCGAAATAGGCCCAAGACCAATAGACCTACATATAAAGGCTATACGAAAGATGGGAGTTAAGGTGCACGATGCTCACCACGGCTTTATATACTGCGAAGCTGATAAGCTTAAGGGTGCAGATATACAGTTGGATTTCCCAAGTGTTGGAGCGACTGAAAATGTAATGTTAGCAGCTGTGTTTGCTGAGGGAGATACAATTATCCGACATGCCGCGAGGGAACCGGAAATTGTTGATCTTCAAAGATTCCTTATAGGTATGGGTGTGGATATAATAGGAGCTGGTACCAGTGTTATAAGGATTAGGGGAAGCAATAAAAGGCTACGGCAAGTGGAACATAGTGTAATTCCCGACAGAATAGTTGCCGGTACATATTTAGTAGCCGCAGGAATAACCGGTGGTGATATTACACTTAGAAACGTTTCGGCAGAGCATATAATACCTGCTATTAGCTACTTAAGAGAATGTGGGTGTCGTATAAATACAAAAAGAACTACCATGCATATTTATGGACCAACCAGACCTAGAGCTATTGATATAATAAGGACATTACCTTATCCTGGCTTTCCAACGGATATGCAGTCCCAGTTTATCTCGTTGCTTTCAATTGCACGAGGAACAAGCATTTTTGTTGAGACGATTTTTGAAAACCGTTACAAACATGTTGAAGAACTTATGAGGATGGGTGCGGATATTAAACTTGAGGGACGTCTTGCAGTAATAAAAGGTGTTAAGGAGCTTACAGGAGCAACGGTTGTTGCACGGGATTTAAGAGGTGGAGCAGCATTGGTATTGGCTGGACTTATGGCTGAAGGAACGACAATTGTCAGCGGTATAAAACATATAGAACGAGGATATGAGAACATCGAAGAAAAACTGTCCAAAGTCGGAGCCTTAATTACGAGGGAAGAATAAAGGAGTTAATGTATTGAAGAAAAAGTATAGCGGGAATAGAATGCCGATTGAAGCGGATAGGAAATACAAAAGAAAAATTAAAAAGAGAAAAAGGAGATTAAAGTTTATAAGATTTATTTTGTTGACTGTATTAAGTTTTGCAACTTTGGTGTTCCTTGTGCTATCGCCGTTATTTAATATAAGTGGTATTTACGTTTCGGGCAATACTCATTATAATAATAATGAATTGATTGAAGTAACCAACTTAGTTATGGGCAATAATTGGTTTAGGACGAATGGATTGGATTTTAAAAGCATATTATTATTTAGGTCAATCCAAGCGGAAAAAAGTATTGAAGAAAAATGTCACTATGTTAAGAAAGCAACTGTCAGGTTGAAAATACCTAATGGAGTTAAGATTACTGTGGCTGAAAGGCAGCCGTATGTCATTAGCCCATACTCTGACACAAATTTGCTAATAGATGAGGAGGGGTATATACTAGATTCGAAGAAGGAAGTATCGGACTACAACTTACCTGTTATCCAAGGGTTGAACTTTGATAATTCCGAATTAGGACAAGCCTTGAATGCAGAGGACAAAAAGAAATTTGAAATGTATAAAAAGGTTGTTGAGGAGATTAAAGCCCTAGATAATGATAAGGTATATGACAGCAGCAAGGCAATTTTTCAGTTTGTAAACTATATTGACGTTGCAGATTGGGATAATATTCGAATTATGCTCGATGGAAGAGTTAGAGTAAACCTTGGAAATTATAAAAAAATTGGAAGCTACAGATTAAGCTTTTTAAGAGAGGTTTTCTTTAATAAACTAGCTGAAACGGATAAGGGCTATTTGGATTTTACAACGGGTGATACCCCTAGTTTTATACCGGACAGATAAAAATTTAGAAATTTGAAAGCTTTTTAGAAAACACCTATAGGAGGATATTGTATGTTACCTTTGCTTGGATTGATTATTGGTATTGTCTTAGGGATATTTATTCCTTATGATATCCCTGCAGCATATTCAAATTATGTAGCGATAGCTATACTTGCTGCCTTAGATTCTGTGTTTGGAGGAGTATTAGCAACACTCCAAAAGAAATTTACATTAAGCGTATTTCTTACAGGTTTTTTTGGCAACGCTATATTGGCTGCAATGCTTGCCTATATAGGTGATAAACTTGGTATTCAGCTTTATCTTGCTGCAGTATTTGCTTTTGGAAACAGATTGTTTTTAAATTTTGCAATTATTCGTAGAATACTATTGAATAAATTTTCAAAAAAAGATAATATAATAAATAATACTGATAAATAAGTAGAAAATTATTTGCATGTTATTTTTTCTCAAACAATGTTTTAGTTTATTGGTTTTATTTTTGAGAAATAATACATATGACTATAAAGTATTTACTGGTGATAAAGGCTGTGCCTTTAAGGTTCAGGTCTTTAATTACGGGAGGTTCACATTTGTGGAAAATATAATTGGTTGTGTTGATATAGGGTCTTCAAAGATATGTACATTAATCGCAAGAGCCAGCAAAACTGGCGAAATGGAGATATTAGGAAAGGCTATAGAGCCATGTAATGGCGTGAAAAAGGGTATAATAGTAGATATAGAAAGTACAGCTAATTCAATTAAAATTTGTATTGAAAGAGCTCAAGCACTGGCAAATATTGAAGTGGATTCTGCATATGTAAATATAATGGGAACACATGCTAGCATAATACATAATAAAAGCAGTGTTAATGTTTCCGGAGAAGATAATGAAATTACCATAAATGATGTGGGACGAGTTTTGCAGAGTGCAGAAAAGGTTAAACTACCTCAAGACATGCAGGTTATTGATGTAATACCTGTACAATATGTTGTAGACGGCTATGATGAAATAGTTGATCCTGTCGGAATGGCAGGTGTTAAATTAGAAGTTGAAGCAGATGTAATTGCAGGAAAAATTACTTTTGTACAGAATATACTAAAGAGTATGGAAAAAGCAGGATTAAGAGTAAATGGTTTTGTGGTTGAGGCGTTAGCTTCTGCAGAAGTTGCTCTTACCCAGGAAGAAAAGGATATGGGGGTAGTACTTATTGACGTAGGTGGTAGTATTACCAATATATCGGTTATCAAGAACAACAGATTGCTGTTTTTTGATGCTATTTCCATAGGAGGAGATCATATTTCAAATGATATTTCCATAGGACTTAGAATACCATACAACGAAGCGGAAAAACTTAAAAAGGAATATGAACTTGCCCTTACTTCTTTGATAAAAAATGATCATGAAATTACTGTAAATGAAATCAATGAGAATAAGAAGAGAAATATAAGAGTATCGGAAATCGTTGAAATAATCGAAGCAAGAGTACAGGAAATTTTTTATCTATGCAAGGAACAGCTTCAAGCAGACAATATACTAGCAGACTATGGTAAAGGAATTGTATTATCCGGCGGTGGTATTTCCTATTTAGACGGAAATATGCAGATTGCATATGATATGTTTGATTTGCCTGTAAGGGTTGCAAACTATAAAGTTTCAAACATCACAAAGCCTGAATTTTTAATTTCTGTTGGCTCTGCAAAGTATATAGTAAGCAGATTTGGCGCAAGTGATACAGGTTGTGAAGGCAAAAAAACGAAAAAGAATAAGGGAAAGAATTCGGGAAGCATCTTTAGTAAATTGGCAAATCTTTTTAATGGTTTGTTTTAAGGTTTCATTCTTTTTTGAAGCTAAAAACATTCTTGCACAAATCCTAATATTAAGATATTATTAAATATTGAAAGAAGCAAAATGACAAATGTAACTGATGAAACTAACTATATATGTTATGCGGAAAATTTTGGGACAGATTTTGGCTATATGGTAAGTATTGCAATTACAAAAGAATAAGGAGGGACTTATATTGTTGGAATTTGATATCGATATTGAACAATTTGCCCAGATTAAAGTTGTAGGTGTTGGCGGTGGCGGTAACAATGCTGTTAATAGAATGATAACTGCAGGACTTCGTGGTGTTGAATTTATATCTGTAAATACTGATAAACAGGCTTTGTTTTTATCGAAGGCAAATACTAAAATCCAAATTGGTGATAAACTAACTAGAGGACTTGGAGCAGGAGCAAACCCTGAAATCGGAGAAAAGGCTGCAAATGAAAGCAAAGACGAAATTGCGCAGTCAATAAAGGGTTCGGATATGGTTTTTGTAACAGCTGGTATGGGCGGTGGTACGGGAACCGGGGCAGCTCCGGTAGTGGCCCAAGTGGCAAAGGAGCTGGGAATACTGACCGTAGGTGTTGTTACAAAGCCTTTTATGTTTGAAGGAAGAAAGAGGATGCAGCATGCGGAAAGAGGCGTAGAGACTCTTAAGGGAGTTGTTGATACCTTAGTTACAATTCCTAATGACAGGT
>CAYXPB010000159.1:0-7624 GCA_964466645.1 uncultured Acetivibrio sp.
TCTTCTGAAAATCCTAGAAACAAGCTTGAATCATTCTGACCATCCAGGTCAAGTAACAGAACACTGAATCCGAGTTTTGCAAGACCGTGGGAGAGCTGGACGGATATTGTACTTTTACCGACACCGCCTTTGTTGTTAAGGACTGCAATTTTTTTCATTGGGTTTTCCTCCTCATTTTGGGGTAATAAAAAAACTACTTAGTATAAAAAGTAGTTTAGATCAAAAAATATATGGCCTTAAGCAAAATTAAAACCAATAAAAACTTTTTAGTGCTAAAAATATATTTCTGTTATATAATAATGCTATTAACAAACCTTTCTAAAGCCTCACATTTTCTGTCTGACCATGCACATGGTCAAAGCTTGCTTTCCATGGGCACATGCTTTTTTAAAGAAATTGTCAAGGTTAAAGGCAACTCTAGGTAAATAACCTAAGTCTTCAAGCAATGTGAACAAAGGAAAGAATATAGCCATTGGTGGCAGCATGACTGAAACAACCCAAGCTATGGTACGGTATATACCAAGTATTAATATGCCATGGAGCCATTGAGGCCAACCTGCTGATACAAATAGATTTGTGAGTCTGGCTTCAATTCCAAAAAGGAAATCTGCGATTAGAGCTGAAGGTACATTTGCACCTTCAATAGTAAGCCAGAAGATAGCTGCTAAAAGGGCCAGCATAATAGGTATGCCAAAAAATTTAGAAGTAAGTATGCTGTCAATTTTTCTGTCCATACCATTATACTGCTTGTTTTCAAAGGTTATTGTATGACTGCTGATATCTTCGGCTATGCCTACAAGTCTTGATACAATTTTATCACGAAGCTGTTCGGGATGGATGCCATTGTCGGCAAGGAAATTTTTTGCTTCATCAAGAAGTTCAAGCAGTTCAACATTTTCCATGAGATTAAATCCTAAATATTTGCCTAAGGATTTTAAAAGAGTAATATCTCCGTCTAAGAGTTGGAGTACTACCCAACGGTTATTGATTTTTTCATCTACCAATTCCCAAATTTTTGGCTGAAGCATTTTTATCGCTTGTTCAATTACATCGTCGTATGTAATATCAATAGCTTTTGTTGCAATTTGTTTATTGGCAACATCATAAACGGTATCCATCAATTCTTTCAGACCTTTATTGCTCCGGGCATTAGTGGGGATTACGGGTACTCCTAAACGGTTTGATAATTCAGTGTAGTCTATGATTATCTTCTTTCTTTTTGCTTCATCAATAAGGTTGACACATACAACAACCTTATCAGTGATTTCTAGGGTTTGAAGAACAAGGTTTAGGTTTCTTTCAAGGCAAGTTGCATCGGCTACAACAATGGTAGCATGAGGTTTGCCAAAGCAGACAAAATTCCTTGCAACTTCCTCCTCAGCTGAATTAGCCATAAGTGAATAAGTGCCGGGTAGGTCTACTATAATAAAACTTTTATCTTTGTGCCGGTATTTCCCCTGAGCATTGGTTACTGTTTTTCCTGGCCAGTTTCCTGTATGCTGGTTTAATCCGGTCAAGGTATTAAATACAGTGCTTTTCCCTACGTTTGGGTTTCCAGCAAGTGCAATAACTCTGTCATCAGTTTTTGAACATTCAATCCAGAGTTCACTATCTAGAACGCTTGTGCCGGTAGACTGGTTGGTAAATCCCATATATGAAATCCTCCTCACGATAACTTGCTTTATATATTTTTATCCATGATTCTAATTATTTGCCCCTAGAGTAAAGTAATGATACTACCACAAATATATTGGTTGTTTATATAGGGACTTTTATATATACTAATTTTAAAAGGTTTGTTTCTTAGCAAATTTTTATATTAAAAAATCATATATTATAAGCGCTATAGCATGCTTTTTAGGATATATATTACTTCCAATTATCTAAAGCAGAATTTATGTATTTGTTTGCAGCCTTTGTAGTGAAATCATACCTGCATTTTAAGATGAAAGAAAGTTGTTCCTAAGACTAATGTATGAATAATTAATAGAAAAAGTTCAAATCTTATTTGATTATATAGGCAGTTATTCGGGTATCAATAACGTAGAATTTTGAAGGGGGTAACAATTTATGGATTTACAAAGTGTTTTGTTTGCCTTTGGACTTACACTATTTGCGGGATTGTCAACAGGAATAGGTAGTGCTCTAGCATTCTTTACAAAGAAGACCAACACTAAATTCTTATCCGTCGCACTGGGTTTTTCCGCAGGTGTAATGATCTATGTATCTTTAATTGATATATTTGCGAAAGCAAAGGAATCTCTTATAGAAGTGTTGGGTGAAACTGGAGGTTCTTGGGCTACTGTTGGAGCGTTTTTTGGGGGTATATTTTTAATTGCCGCAATTGATAAGTTTGTTCCATCAAGTGAAAACCCTCATGAGTGTAGAAAAGTTGAGGATATTTATGAAGAGTGTGAAGAGGATAACAAAAGTAAGTTGATGAGAATGGGGACGTTTACGGCACTTGCAATAGCTATCCATAACTTCCCGGAAGGCATGGCCACGTTCACATCGGCAATCAAAGATCCTTCACTTGGAATAGCAATAGCAACTGCGATAGCCATCCATAACATTCCAGAAGGGATTGCGGTATCTATGCCAATTTATTATGCTACGGGAGATAAGAAAAAAGCATTTAAGCTTTCGTTTTTGTCAGGTTTATCGGAGCCAGTAGGTGCTCTTATTGGCTACATGATTTTATACAAATTTTTTAATGATGTTGTTTTTGGTGTTTTATTTGTTTTAGTAGCAGGAATTATGGTGTTTATCTCAGTGGATGAACTTTTGCCTACAGCTAGGGAGTATGGTGAACCACACCTTTCGATATATGGAATGGTAGCTGGAATGATGGTTATGGCAGTTAGTTTGTTGCTATTTATTTAAAGGTATCAAAGCTTGTTTTAAGATAATTCTCTAAATGCATTTATAAGTTCCGGATAAAAATCTTCGAAGGAAGGGTATTTATTCCGGTTCTTTTCAAATACTTCAAGTTTTTTACACAACATATAGGAATTTTGGAGGTCAATATGATTAAGTCATTTGAGCCAATTGTAAACGAAAACTGTAAAGTATATACCCCGTAATCACCGTGTGGAAGAGGCACTAGATGCAGCGGTTAAGGATGGTGATTACAAAGTTATGGAGAGGCTGTTAAATGTTTTATCGAAGCCATATGCTTATAGTCCTGAACAGGAGGAATATGCTATGTTGCCTGCACCGTCAACCTGCGCTTATCGTACCTTTTGCGGCACATAAGGGTGATAGTGCAATGGATGTAATGAACTCGCTTTCTAAATGCAAATAACCAGCCTAACTTTAAGATGTTGAGCTACAAATAAATTGTGTAATAAACCTCCTTATGGTATAATTTTCATATAGCGTAAGTACCTTTTATGTATAATGAGTTAAGAGGAGCGTGTCTATGAATAAAAAGAACCGATATGATAATTTGGTTAGTAAAAGCAATGAAGAGGATTTGCAAAACCTTTACAGAGACGGACAATCAAGAAATATAGGAATAAGGTTTGTGTATTTTCTTGTAGGATTGGCACTGTTATGTGGGGGGCTTTTCTTAATATTTCAAAATACCACTTTATCAACTAATTTTACACTCATGGACATAATGGGATTTACTCCACCTTTTGGAGTAGTTTTGATACCTTTTATTATTGGTGTAGGGGTTTTGTTTTTTAATGAAAAATCCTTTATCGGATGGTTGTTGACCATTATGGGTTTGGTTATAATCGTTCTTGGAATCTTAATGGGACTAAGGATTTACTTTAATAGGATTCCACTATCACAGGGTCTTATTATGTTTGGAATGGTAGCAGCAGGTGCAGGATTGACGTTAAAGGCAATTGCAGGAAAAAGGGTATAGAGTTAATTGATGTAAAATATAAATCTATTGTCTAAATTCTTATAAAAAATGCATGTTAATTATTTCAAGCATTTTTTTTGTATATGAAATGTTTTATTTATTTTTGTTAGGATTAATGAATATGTGGTAAATTAATAACTGTATGTTGTTCAGATATGGAAACTAAATATGTGTAAAACCTTAAGTTCGATTAAGGATAAAATAAAGTTGGTTTGGTAATTTAATAGTATAGGAATTTGCATTTTGAAAGTTCACCTGAAGGGTGATATGTTCATGAAAGGAGTGATAAGAGAAAGATGAAAAGCTATAGATGTCTTATATGTGGTTATATACATGTGGGTGAAAATCCTCCGGAAAATTGTCCTGTTTGTGATGCATCCTCTGAGGAATTTGAAATTTATGAAGAGAAGGTAGAAGAAACCAAACAGTCTACAAGTTCTTTGAGATGTTTAAACTGCGAATACGTTCATGATGGAAGCAATCCACCAGATGTTTGTCCAGTATGTGGGGTAAAAAGTGATATGTTTGAACCCCATAGTAATGGGCAAAAAGGAGAAACAAGCAATGAGTCTATTAAGATTGTAATAGTTGGCGGAGGGATTGCAGGACTTTCTTGTGCGGAAGAAATTCGAAACAATTCGGACAAAGCAGAAATTACTTTGATTTCGGCTGATGAAGTTCTTCCATATTATCGTTTGAATTTGACTAGGTATCTTGCAAAAGAGACCGATAGAGGAAGCTTGACAATTTATCCTGAGAGTTTTTATAAAGAGAAAAGAATAAATCTAATTTCAGGATTAGAAATATCTGAAATTCAAAAGGACGTAAAACAAGTAAAGCTTAGTGATGGATCAGAAATTGCTTTTGATAAGCTGGTTATAGCTAATGGAGCACATCCTTTTATTCCTCCAATTGCCGGAAAAGAACTTGGGAATGTTATAACTGTGAGAAAGATTGAGGATGCAGACTTTCTGCTTGAGAAGATGGATAAAATAAAGTCTTGTATATGTATTGGTGCAGGAATTTTAGGTTTGGAAACAGCGGGAGCTATAGCTAAAAGTGGTGTGAAAGTTACATTGCTAGAGGGTTCGGATTGGCTAATGCCTCGCCAGTTGAATAGAAAAGCTGCGGAACTTTTAACGGAATATCTTAAAGAAATTGGTGTTGAAGTTAAAGCAAATTCAAAAGTGCAGGAAATAACCGGTGATAATGAGTGTAAAGGTATAAAATTATCAACAGGGGAAGTATTGCCTACAGAACTTGTTATCATAACAGCAGGAGTAAGGCCGAACACACATCTTGCAAGGAAAGCCGGACTTGAAGTAAATATGGGAGTTGTAGTAAATAACCGGATGAAGACTTCCGAAGAAGATATATTTGCAGCAGGTGATGTTACAGAACATTACGGAACATTGTACGGTTTGTGGAATGTAGCACAGTTTCAAGGCAAAATTGCCGCTCAAAACCTTGTGGGTATGAATTCTGAGTTTGGTGGGGTTCCAAGATCAAATGTATTAAAGGTTCTTGGGCTTGATATGTTTAGTATTGGTGAGTTTATGCCAAAAGACGGCAGTTATTATCAATACGAGAAACAAACTCAGGACGGATATATATACTTTGTAGTTAGAGATGGAAGAATTGTAGGCAGCATTATTATAGGTGATAAGAATCTTTCAATAAAAGTAAAACAGGCAGTCGAAAAGGGATTGAATTTCCCACATGAAATATATGATGATGTTGAAAGTATAGTTAACAAACTAATTAATAATAAAACGGAGGAAACTAAAATGAGTGGAAAAAAGACTAATGAAAATTTAATGGCAGCATTTGCGGGAGAATCCCAAGCGAACAGGAAGTATTTGGCGTTTGCAAAAAAAGCAGAGGCAGAAGGAAAAATGAACGCGGCGAAGCTATTCAGAGCTGCAGCTGATGCAGAGACATTGCATGCAATGAAAGAGTTTGAGTTAGCGGGTAAAATAAATTCTACCGTTGAAAATTTGAAAGATGCAATGGCAGGAGAAACCCATGAGTATAAAGAAATGTATCCTGACTTTATTGAAGTTGCAAAGGGAGAAGAAGAAAAAGGTGCAATAGGAGCCTTTACCTTAGCTATGAAGGCAGAAGAAGTTCATGCAAGATTGTATAAGGAAGCATTAGATAATCTTGATACTAAAGAAGAAGTATTCTATTATCTATGTCCAGTCTGTGGAAATATAGAAAAGTTTGTTCCCGATAAATGTAGTATTTGTGGAGTTCCAGGAGATAAATTTATTAAGTACTAAAATTTTGATTACAAGAAGTTTAAATAATTGAATTTTGAAATTGGAGGGGATAGGTTTTCTATCCCTCCAATTTTTTTAATTATGGGCTTTAGCCTGTTGAGCACGCAAAGCGTGTGAAACAATAAACCACCCGCTATGCGGGTGCGCGACAGAAGTTATACAAAAAAATCACCTTTCCGTTATAATAGAGTTGTTCAAGCTACTATAATAACAAAAGGAAAGGTGATTTTAATGGCAAACAAAGAACACAGCCTAGCACGTACAAAATGGATGTGTAAATATCACATAGTATTTACACCTAAGTATAGACGAAAAACAATCTATAATCAATACAAACAAAGTATAAGGGAAATAATAAAACAACTATGTAGATACAAAGGAGTAGAGATAATAGAAGGACATCTAATGCCCGATCATATACATATGTTGGTAAGTATACCACCGAAAATGAGTGTATCAAGCTTTATGGGATACTTTTATAGAAAGAAAGATTTAATGGAAAGAAATCATTACTGAACATTGAAAACTTCATATCGGCTGACTGATTTCTTTCCATAAATCAGGATTGTCAGCGCAGTGACTTTAGCCAATTCAGAAGGTTTGAATCCTTCTTCCAGTTAGGGATTTGACTGGAATGTATTGGTATTATGTCTTCAGCCATTTTTGACAATGCCTTTCGTTTCATCTCGGTATCTGCCCTGACATAATATCTTTCTGTTGTGGACAGATCTGAATGACCAAGGAATTCCTTAATGTAATAGACGTTGATACCTGCGTGTAGCATGTGCAACCCTTTGCTGTGGCGGACGATATGCGGTGTCACAGCGAAGGTAAGTCCATCAGGGCCGAATGCCTGCAGGCAGTACTTATTCAGTACATGTGTAATCCCAGGCCTGGTAAATCTGTTTCCCGTATGACTTACGAACAGAGCACGTCCTGAAGGCTGTCTGCCTGAGAGTGAATTCATAGACATATACTGTTCCAGCAGTTGAAATGTCCCTTTCATAATGGGTACTTGACGTGTTTTCCTGCCCTTTCCTGTTAATGTCAGCACTGCGGGCTGGATCAACCTTAAATCCTCTACACTCAGGTCGATGAATTCCTGAACACGTGCTGCAGAGTCGTAAAGGAGGCTTAACATTGCCGCATCTCTGATTCCCTTAAGTGTAGCGGAGTTCCTTGTTTCAGAAGCCTTGACGCCAGTGCATGCCTCATACTATGCATACCATGTGATTTATCCGCTGTTACTGTTACGCCTGATCGATTTATATATTTGTTAAGCACCTGATGAAGATGATTGTCGTGTGACAGTGGGTTACACGGTGCTCTTAATGCAAGAAATACATATGGCTGGTCAGATACAGGACGACTATCCTTTAAATAATCAATAAGCGCCATTCCAACATCTTCTAACAGTGGAAGTGCAATAGGTTCTTTTGTTTTAGTCTGTATCATGGTGATGGTT
>CAYXPB010000159.1:7634-11927 GCA_964466645.1 uncultured Acetivibrio sp.
ATGTCTTGAAACTTCAGGCTCTTGATGTCGCTCCCGCGAAGACCAAGCCGTATTGCTAGGAGTATCATGGCATAATCTCGTTTTCCGACTGGATTCCCCGTGTCAATACACTGCAGGATTGATTGTACATCATCGTTACTCCACACAGTCGGCAGATGTTCTCTACTTTTTAGCTTGTTTGATGCAGGCACAAACAGGGTAAGGTCGTTTTGATGTAGCCCATTCCTGTAAAGATAACGGAAGAATGTCCTCAGGGAACCAAGTTCATAAGAAACTTTGCCCCTGTGCCCTGTAATCTCCAAGAGGAAGGAAGTTATATGAGCCGTACAGATATTCTGCACGAACTGGACATCATCATCCCTGATGAACTGTAGAAAACGGATTATTACCCTTTCGTGCGTGTGGATAGTTGAATCGGCATATCCAGATTCTTTCAGTATAGATACGAATCCAAAAAGTATGGAATCAAAGGGTGTTTGGACATTAAGTGGTTTTGCAAGCGGAAAACGGATATAGATTTTCTCGAACTCTGCATAATAGATCAGAACATTCATTGCCCTGATAGCACTACGCTGATATCTTGTCGACAGATTTGTATCATCAGAAATCCCATAGCATTCAGACAAGAACTGTTCCATGTCATGCTGGTTAATGTCTGTGTGGACAGTATACTTCAGATACCTATTCCATACTTCATGATAATGTTTCAAGCTACTTTTGGAATAACCGAGCTTCGCCATTTCGGATGTCGTGTTTTCCATAAGTTGTTTAAGTTTTCGGGTTTCATTCATTTTTACGCTACCTCCTGTATTTTTATTTATACAAGAATAGCAAAACACTAAAATAGAAACCATGCAATCCTAAATATTTATGGAAAGAAATCACGTTGGGAAATATGAAGTTTTCAAGGTTCTTGGGTGTTACTTTCTATAAATGAAATCTTTCTATAAAAGTATTTATCGAAATCTTTCGATAAGTACTTA
Source organism: uncultured Acetivibrio sp. (assembly GCA_964466645.1). Taxonomy (GTDB): domain Bacteria; phylum Bacillota; class Clostridia; order Acetivibrionales; family Acetivibrionaceae; genus Acetivibrio. Next base: position 8,618 of record CAYXPB010000159.1, read on the forward strand.
AAAGGCAAAAGTGCACTGATGATATTTGATAGGCATGCAAATTTAAAGTATAAATTTGGGAACAGGCACTTTTGGGCAGAAGGGTTCTACGTTAGTACTGTAGGGCTTAATGAGGCAACAATTAAAAAGTACATTCAAGAGCAAGATAGTCACGATATTATGATTGATAAATTGAGTGTAAAAGAGTATGAAGACCCCTTTAAGGGGTAGCTAGTAATAAGTTTGTCCCTTCAGGGACTGCAAAAGAGGCAAAGGCAATGTGGCTTGAACAAAGTGAAAGCCAGCGTCTTTAGGAGCTGGCCGGTAACATGCCCTTATAGGGCTGAGCAAACCACCCGTTTTACGGGTGGTCAGTGATTTATAAATTTGAGATAATCTATAAAAAGAATTGCATAATTGGATTAATTGTATTATAATGCTATGTGGAGTTGAAGTGTTAATTATTTCACAATGGAACATTTAATTACGGTAACAATTAATAACTAATTCAAATAATCGGAGGTTTTTTTACTATGAAAGGTTTTGCAATGTTAAGCATTAACAACGTTGGATGGATTGAAAAAGAATGTCCAGAAATAGGCCCATTTGATGCTATTGTCCGTCCATTAGCTATTTCACCTTGTACATCTGATATTCACACTGTTTTTGAAGGTGCACTTGGGAATAGAGAAAATATGATTTTAGGACATGAAGCAGTAGGTGAAATCGTTAAGACTGGGAGTGAAGTTAAGGATTTTAAACCTGGAGATAGAGTTGTAGTTCCAGCAATAACTCCTGATTGGAGATCCTTAGAGTGTCAAGCAGGATTTTCACAACATTCAAATGGTATGCTTGCAGGATGGAAGTTTTCTAATTTTAAAGATGGCGTTTTTGCTGAATATTTTCATGTAAATGATGCGGATATGAACCTTGCAATTTTACCAGATGAGATACCTTTAGAACAAGCGGTTATGATAACTGATATGATGACTACTGGTTTTCATGGAGCAGAAATGGCAGAAATACTGTGTGGTTCAAGTGTTGCAGTTATAGGTATTGGTGCCGTAGGATTAATGTCAGTAGCTGGTGCTCAATTACGTGGTGCAGGTAGAATTATTGGTGTCGGAAGCAGACAAAATTGCGTTGATGCTGCAAAATTCTACGGAGCGACAGATATTGTCAATTATAAAGACGGAGATATTGTGACACAGATTATGGACTTAACAAATGGAAAAGGTGTTGACCGTGTAATTATGGCAGGTGGTGGTACTGAAACATTAGCACAGGCTATAGCTTTAGTTAAGCCGGGTGGAGTGGTTTCAAATGTTAACTACCATGGAGAGGGAAATACTCTTCCGGTTCCTCGTTTGGCATGGGGTTGTGGAATGTCTCATAAGAAGATAATGGGAGGACTTTGCCCAGGTGGACGTCTTAGAATGGAAATGCTTATAGAGCTTGTAAAATACAATCGTGTTGACTTAAGCAAATTGGTTACACATGTGTTTAATGGGTTTGAAAATGTTGAAAAGGCACTTATGTTAATGAAAGATAAGCCAAAAGACTTAATTAAACCAGTAGTTGTAATGGATTAATAATTCTTGTACATCCTATATTATTTACATAAGTTCGAAGTCAATGTGTTAATTAATTCTGGAATTCTTTTATATGAGAGGATTCCAGAATTTTATTTATGGAAATATAGTGATCAGTTTAATAATGAAAAGACTCTACGGTATGTAGGTAGGCAATGTAGAAAAAGGTTGCTATACTTTAGATAAAGAAAACTGGAAAGGAGTGTGGCAGAAATTGAAACAGGAGTTTTATGAGATTGATTTAAATAAGTGGGTAAGAGCACCACAATTTACGCTTTATACAAAGATGATTCCAATAAGCTTATTAATGAAAGGGACTATTTTAGAGTAGCCTATAAAGATGGAAAGCTTGGTTACTACAACTATCTTGTTCCAACTTATGTTAATTTTCATGAGGATGATAAGAGCACCTCTGTAATGTGGGTAGATTATGAAGAATGCTTTGAAGCGTTTAATAAGCAATATTTAGAGGAGGAGGCAAAATATAAAGATGTTCATGGGCTTGTAGCAAAACCAGAAATGCCACCAGAAAATGGTTGTATGGTGGGAATATTACCTTGGATATCTTTTAAGAGCTATTCACCTGTACCTTATGCTATGGGAACACAATTCTTCCCGGTTTTGGAGTCGGGAAAATTTAAGAAAGATGACGGTAAAATATTAATGCCATTTTCAATAACAGTGCATCATGCAGTAGCAGATGGTTATCATGTTAGCAGTTATTTGGAAGAGTTGCAGGCAACAATGAATAAGCCGGAAGAGTGGGCAAAGAGGATATAAAATCATTGACATCGGTAGCAAGTTTGTGTGGATAATTACAATATAAGTGTGGAAAACTTGTGGGCAATGTGTGAATACACTGTGGATAAGTTTCGAACATCGATAAAAAACAACAGCAAAGATAAGGTTGTTGAGAGTATCTACTACTTAATAAACAAAGGTTACAGTTATTTAAGCTGTAACCCTTTTGGTATAAATTGCATTTTATTCCAATGATAATTTTACCAGATGAAAATTCAAATGGTGGTTTTAGGTGATTCCCAAAAAATAACTGGTCAATTGCCCTTTCAAAAAATCTGATTTGAGGGGCTTAGTATTGAAAATACAAGAAGTCCTTTGTTGAAACATCGGAACTAATACTTGCAGGATTTAGTCAGAAAATAAGAAAAAGAGGTACATTTTATGAAGCGTCAACCTATAGGTGTAGATGATTTTAAAAAGATTATTGAAAATAATCTCTATTTTGTTATAAATATTAATCGATAATGAATTATTTTTTTATTTTTTCTTTCAGTTGTCATTCCACTGTTAACAGTGGTCATAATCTACATTTCATCATAGGCAATTGGCAGAGTTTTAATTATTCCTAGCAAATACTTTCTTAGTAGAGCAAAGTCTAATGAGTTTAATTCTCCATCTAGAGTCAAGTCGGTATTCTTAAAATTCAATTTATCTTGTGGAAATTTACCTAATAAAAACCCTCTAAGCATAGCAAAGTCTAGTGCATTAACTTCCCCATCGCTGTTTACATCCCCATACAATATAGAAGATGAAGGTTCAAATGATATTTGCAAGTTATTAATATTAATACAATCAACCGTAAATACTTTTGCCTCATTTAAGTCTTCCGTTACACCATTGTCTGCTAAATAAAACAAAGGTGAATCACCTGAAAAAAATGATATTAGGTGATTCCAAAAAATAAATTGGTCAAAAAGCTTTTCAAATAAATAAAAATC
>CAYXPB010000160.1:0-11926 GCA_964466645.1 uncultured Acetivibrio sp.
GCAAAAATCGGCCTCCGCTTCGTCTACATTCTCTAAGGCTCTTCGCAATGTTCTTACATAATATGCATTTGCACTATTGTGAGTTGTGCTTTCATTTGAAGGTTTTTAGCATTGTCAATTTTTTTCTTTATAATACTAAAAAGCATTAGGGGACTGTTCTTAGGCTCTGCTCACATCTGTTGGATTATTTGTAATTACATCCTGTTAATACTTGGTATTATCTAAGCGTTATTTTACTCAAAAACTGCTTTTATAGTCATGTCAACGTTTAATATAAGGTTTAATGTCTCACTATTGCCATAAGACCCACCTTCCCAACGGACAAATTTGTGTCCTTGGGTTGGTATAGCGGTTATTGTTATTGGAATACCATTAAAATACGTACCTGTCCAAGGGTATACATCTTCTTTTATTCCAGGAGTCTTTTCATTTACGTCAATAGTGTTAATTTTAATGTATCCGTGATTCTTATCTGAAACATTCAAATTAATGCTTGACTGACCTTGAAGATTAAAGAAAGATACAATATGATCCCGTTGTTTTTCAGGCCTTTTTTGGGCAAACTCAAGTGTTACATCAACACTTTTGCCCCATTTCTCTCTACCGAACCATCTTTTTGTGTGCTCATCTATTTCTGGTTCTATCAGCTCTTTCATATCAATAATTCTTTTAACTACCCTTTCAGATTCAAAGGATGTATTCAGGTGATCGGCAAATCTGTTTATAAACTTATTTTTAAAGGTTTCATTATCTAGAAGATTTCTAAATAAGAAAGTTGACCAGTCAGGATTAGGCCATTGAGACCCATCAGCTTTTGTTGCATGCACTAAAGTATTACTATTGTAATCGCCTTCATGTGGATACAATCCAAAACCAAAATCGGTGTCAAATAAAATCCAACGCCATCTTCCATCATGACCATAAGCACTATCCGGATTATATTCTACTCTTTTTCTCCAAAAACGATTATTATTGCCGGGCCAATCGGTATTTCCAAAAAAGATTTGTGCAACATAATAATCAATCAAATTATCAATATCTACTAAAGTATTAATATATTCATAATTATTGGAGTTTTTAAGTGAATTTTCTTTAATATAATCAACCATATCATGGTAACGTTGCTCATCTCCGGGTGCGCCTTCATCTAAAACACCATTATCCTCAAGAATAACCAATTCATTTTCATCAATATTATAGTAGGACTCAAAATAGTGTTCATCAACCCTCTCTCTAATATTGTGTATTCCCCAATACTCACCATTTATAAATACTATTGCCGGTTGATATGCCTGTAAATCCAAAGATGTATATTCCATTAAGCTTTGCATCATAGCATCTCTAAAAAGTGTATTATACCAGTCATTACCACCGTTCCTTAACAGTAATGTTTTGAATTTTTCTGCAATCTTGTTTTTAGTCCATACTTTCTGCCCGTTGAAAATGGGGTAGGCAATAAATTTCTCCCCGTATTCTTTCCTAGTGTATATCCGTAAACTTTTTTGTGGATAAGTTCTTGTTGATCCACCGTGAATACGAATGCCCACATTTTGACTAAAGCCAAGTGTTCCATCTGCCTCAAAGAAATCCATGCGGGCCTTTTTTTCCCAATCACTTCCTGTTTGAGAAAAGTTTCCTTCTAATTCCCATGGTTGCAGAGCCGGGCTGTACAGTTCTTCATATAATTTACCTTTAACATATATACCCTTATTGTAATCAAACAGATTTATTGGATCGGATACTAATGATATTACCGGTAAAGAATACTTTTCAGAAGCTTTTGAATCAATAAAATAAGTTCCTGTAACTATGTCACTAGTAGGCGCATTTCCTTCAAATGCTCTGCACCTGACAATAGTAGCTTTAAATACAGGTTCTAAGGGTGGTATATAGCGGTCGGCTATATCCTTTATTTGTGTATAAATATCTTTATCATTTTCTCTGTGCTTTATTTTAATAGGCTCATTATATAAAACGGAATTTGGAGTGGGATCTGATCCATCAAGTGTATAATATATTTTGATAGCTTTATTATCAGTATTAATACTTAAAAAAAACTCTTTATCATAAAAGCCTGATGCGTGGGAAAAATCAAGGGTATCCTTTATTTCAACACTCTCATATTTATTATTATCAGGTAATGGGAGATCATTCTTTAGATTATTGTTACTTTTATTTGTCAAAGTCGCTAAAATAACACCAACCAGTAAAAGTAATAAAACTAATAGTATTAAAGATTTCTTTGATTTAAACATATAAAACTCCTTTTTATACTCTAACTATTAAACATGCTTAATTTTCACTCCAAATTATGTATTTTACTTCCGTCATGTGCATTCGGCCATTTCAAAAAATAACCTATACAATTTTTAGGTCTCAAAGCCCATCAAATCGATTTTTTTGAAATGGCAATTGACCAGTTGATTTTTAGGAATAAACTTAATACGAAATTCCTACTCTATATTCTTTCGAGCTGTGGAATTCTTTTATCGATTTGGTTTACTATAATGATATTATAAATTTTATTCAATTACAAATTATATTTTTGTGATAGGTGTATATTTAAAAAGCACACCAGACCATTACAAGAACCGAAACGCCAAGGCTGTTAGCTACTATGTGCTCTACACTGATAGTAGTCTATGCAACCTTGGCTAAGAGAATGTACACCCGCTTATATACTTATTTTGTTGGAAAGTAAAGTATTCAGTTGCTCAAGCAAGCTGCCCCCACCACTTAATGACACATTGCCAATCTTTTCGCAGATCTTTTCTAAAAACTCAAGCTCTTTTAGCCTGTAAAGTGTCTGGTTCTCCTCCATTAACTTTGCAGTATTCAACAAGCTCCTTGTTGAAGCAATTTCTTCCCTCCTGGTGATAACGTTTGCCTGTGCCTTCTTTTCTGCAATCAGGACGGTATTTAGTATCTCCTTTATATCTCCGGGCAATATGATATCCTTAACACCTGCAAATAAGAACTCCACACCATAATCGCTGCCCTTCTCCCTTAATTGCTCAAGAACATAGCTGCCTATCTCCTGCTTTTTCAACAGAAGATCATCAAGTTTAAGCACACCTACATATTCTCTCAAAATCAGTTGCAAAACTATATAAAGCTGCTCCTCAAAGGATTTTATCTGAACGATTTTCAGGGGATCAATTATTTTGTAATGGCATACAAAATTTAATCTTAATGCAATTTTGTCTTCTGTCATTATCTCCTGACCGGTCATATCTAGCTGCTGCTGTCTTAAATCCACATTCTTCACAGCGACATGCGTTGGACTTTTCCAGAAAAAATACCTACCAGGGTCTAGAGTCCTCTGTATAACATTGTTGTAATATAGAATTCCTTTCTCATGATTGCTCACTTCAAAGTATCCAACAAACGGTGCAAGTTTAGGACTATTGTATATAGAAACATCAATATCCGATTTTACTTCAGGATTTCTAGTGTTTATAACTATAAAATCATGTTTCTTAAGTACATTCCAAAAGACATACTTGCCAGACCTAAGTACATCCACAAGCTTGCCATCTTCGAAATGAATAGCAATTTCAAAATCCTGAACATCCATCACCGCAAGTTCCTCTGTTAATTCCTTGTCTTCAAGATACAGGTTTATATTTTTACCTATGCAATCAAAGGCTTTATTTACATCTGCAATAACAACGCTATATTTAATAAATGGATTTAGAGAATGCTTCCCGGGTTTTAGACATTTTACATAGTTACCATCCCTAAACAATAAGCCTCTTTCATCATTTTTGATAATTACCTTCATTTTGATCCACCCTTTCTTTAAAACATAATGACTTTTTTTAGAATCTTTTTTAGAGAACTCTCCCGAAACATCAGCGGAGTAATGCTTGAGGATATTACTCACATATCGTTATACATCGCTCCATTTATAGTTTCAGGCTTGCCTGATTACTGTAAATGCAAGATAATGTAAAAGGATAAGCTTGCCACACCCGGTATCCGCATACTTCAAGGCTTAAGTCTCAGTGCTTTTACAAAAAATCTGTATAAGCTCGAGAATTCTCTCTAAAGACTCCTTTTTGAATTACCTCGATTAACTGTCGAGCGCTAACCATAGCAATCAGAACCCTAATCTGATGGGGATTCGAACCCCTTTTGTTTGCCTTATGCTCTACCACTGAGCTAATTACCATAGGGTAATGGAGGAATCGAACCTCCTACAATAAGGTTATTTGAGTTCCATCTATCCCGGTATATCTTTTACGACTAAAGCAAAAGACACCGCAAGACCATTCAGAAATCTTAGCTACAAGGAATAACAGGAACAATATTAGTATATGAGAATAAATTGGAAATCAACAGACAAAAAGTTTGCAATCTTTTGGAATTATCAAATACGGCAAAATCAGAAAGCTTAAGGGATCAGTGTCTCTCTGCTAATCCTAATGCGAAAAAAATATTGAAATAAGCAGAACAACGGCTGTGGTGGAAAACAACAATATTTAGATTGAATCACAAGTTTGGAAACTTGATAGAGGCAACGAATTAGGGCAAGTGCATTTTCCTCTGCTCTTACCCTATCAAGAAATTCACAAATAAAGAGTGTGTTTAATTAACAGAAATATATAAAGCACATATATTGATAATTAATAACCAGACTTTTTACCTGTCATAGATTCAATTTCCACCTTTATTATGAGTGTTTTTTCTAGCGCCTTCTCCGGGTATTCAAATTCAGCTTTGCCTGTATGCTTTATCATTATTGCATCTAATGCCTTCGCTTTATCCACATTGTCTTCAACAAAACTTGCTTTGCCTGTTCCAAAAACACTCAAATATTTTGTACTACAACTACATGCTTCATCTTTTATCACAAGTTCTACTCCTGTATCAACCTGGAATGCTAAACGATTATTTTTTCTTAATATATCAATCTTTCTGCCTTCCTTAGCAGAATGCATATATATGCAGTCACCTACATATGCGTAATTCATAGCAACAAGATATGGACTTTCATTATCAATCATGGCAAGTCTAATAACTTCAGCTTCTGTCAGAATTTTATCAATAAGCATTTTGTCTGTTATTTCTTTGTCTGCTCTTCGCATAGTTTCACCTCATATTCCGATATTATTTCTTCGAGCAAGTTAACTGCATCTCTCACATACATCGCACATTTAGTTTTGAATACATCTGTCTTTCTCGCAGCAATTAACTGTTTTTCGTCGCTGATATCAAAATCTATTAGATCCTTGCAACTAATTGAACCATTAAGTTTTCTAAATCTAGACGCAAAGTCCTTGACCACTAAATAAGTAAAATCTCTAGATGGTCTATCCTCTTCAGCATCTTGACCATATCTCAAACCCAAAACCATAAAGGCTCCGGTTACTGCTCCGCAAGCCTCACCAAGATATGCCATACCTGCCCCAAAAGAACATCCTATTTTCAAAGCGAATTTTTTATCTAGTCCATAATCCTCACAGAAAGCAGCAAATACTGATTGAGAGCAGCTAAAACCATTATTGAAACATTGCACCGCAAATTCAGCTTTATTCATAGAAACACCCCTCGTAATGTAATTGTATAATTATACACCATTATGTATATTCATGCAACAACTATATCTTCTTTTAAGTTTCAATTCGTCTTATATTATTGTAAATATTAACAAGTACTATTATAATATTAGTATTATTTTATTTTAATAAAAGAAGGCTATTAAATGCAAAAGGAAATATTAGAAAAACTAAGTGCTATTGAAAAAGAAAATAATATCAAGATCCTCTACGCAGTTGAATCGGGCAGCAGAGGCTGGGGTTTTGCATCTTGTGACAGTGACTATGATGTAAGATTTATATACGCTCATGCCACTGAATGGTATCTTTCCATTGAAGACAAAAAGGATTTTATTGAGGTTCCAATCAATGACCTATTAGATATAAATGGTTGGGACATCAAGAAGGCTTTGCTACATTATAAAAAGTCAAATCCTACATTAATGGAATGGCTCAGTTCTCCTATCGTGTACATGGAGGATTATAATACTGCACAAAAAATGCGAGAACTACTGCCTGCTTATTTCTCTCCGGTACCTACAATATATCATTATCTTCATATAGCAAGAAATAAGTTTAAAGAGGTTATGAGCACTGACCAAGTCAAGATTAAACGTTATTTTTATATTTTAAGGCCTGTTTTGGCATGCATGTGGATTGAAAAGAACAATACCACTCCTCCGATGGAATTCAGTAAACTAATTACTGAGCAACAGTTATATGGCTCTCTAGTCAACGAAATTTACAAACTTCTTGAGAAAAAAACTGCCGGCTTAGAAATTGATATTGAACCGAAAAGTCCTATAATTATTGATTTCCTCAAAGGTAAAATTGATCACTATGAACAATATCTCAAAACAGTCAGGAAAGAGAAAGAATCAGATTATGCTTCCTTAAATGTTCTGTTTCAGGAAACACTTAAGGAAGTTTGGGGCTATTAACTATAAGGAGTTTGCACATGGATATACAAAGTATAAAAGACAAGTTACAATCAAGTGAATATGAGTTCTTAAGGACAGATTCACACCTTAGAAGCAATATTTTAATTCTTACAACAGCAGGGTCTATTGCCTACGGAACAAATGTTGATACCAGTGATATTGATGTCAGAGGTGTGACGATAGAAACAAAGCAGGACCTTGTGGGGTTATCGAGTTTTGAGCAGTTCGAAGACAGGACAACAGACACTGTAATCTACGGACTTAAAAAGTTTATAACTCTATGCCTCAATAGCAACCCAAATGTTTTAGAGATCTTGGGCACCAGGCCTGAACACCTTCTCGTCATAACAAAAGAAGGTCAACTTCTGAGGGATAATGTTGATTTGTTTTTATCTAAGAGAGCAATTCTAAGTTTTGGGAATTATGCAACTGCCCAGCTTAGAAGATTACAAAATGCCCTTGCAAGAGACAACTATCCTCAAGCAGAAAAGGAGCAGCATATTTTTAATAGTATTTTAGGGCAAATGGATCACCTAAAAAGGACTTACAAAGACTTCACAAACAGCGAAATAAATCTATATATTGACCAATCAGACAAAGAAGAAATGGATAAAGAAATATTTATCGATATAAATCTGAAACATTACCCACTTAGAGACCTTAAGAATATTTATTCAGATATGAATAACATTGTAAAAGATTACTCCAAGCTTAATCATAGGAACAGCAAAAAGGATGAACTTCACCTTAATAAGCATGCCATGCATTTAATACGACTTTTGGTTACCGGCACAGAAATCCTTGAGGGTAAAGGAATTAATACTTATAGAGAAAAGGAACGTCATTTTTTTCTTGATATACGTAAAGGTAAGTACAGTTATAGTGAAGTATTTAAGATGGTTGACGAGTATGAACAAAGGTTCAAATTGGCTGCTGAAAACACCTTACTTCCTGATGAACCGGATTATAAACGAGTCGAAGAATTAATGCTGGAGATTTATTCAAAAGTACTGTTCAATCCTTCATAAACTAATATATAGCTGTCGTACCAATACCTCCTGTTATTACTCTTCTTCTGAAGATTGAAACTTGCTTTTCTTTCGTTTTTTAACCGCTTCAGTAAGAAGATATTCTATTTGACCATTTAAAGATCTGAAGTCATCCTCTGCCCATTCTACAAGCTCTTGCCATAAGGAAGAGGATAGACGTAATACCAATTGTTTTTTACCTTTTTCTTTATCTTTTTCCATATCATCCTCTTCCTTTCTTTGAAAATTTCATAATTCGTCATTGCTAAAATATTTCATCAATATAAAGACCCACTGTTTACTATTGGCTGAGCATCCTTATTCCCACAGAGCACTACTAAAAGATTACTTACCATTGCAGCTTTTCTTTCCTCTGTTTGACACTTAATAAGCAAGATAATTCAGTAATTTTTTCTGTTTTACCCTTCAATTCAAATAAAACATCTGCATCCACCGGCTGAACATAGTATTTACATTCTCCAAGCAAAACCCTTTTTCTTTCTTCATCAATCGCTACAACATCAATTTCAATATTTGAACTCCAATAAGCTCCGATTTTGCTTGGTGTAAAATTTATCTTTCCTTCCCTGCTGGATACGCTACGAATTAGCCCTACCAAAAACACAGCCAATGATATGTGGAAAGTATACCAAAAAATGAAGTTGTCAAAAAATAACCTATACAATATTTAAGTCACAAAGCCCATCAAATCAGATTTTTTGAAATGACAATTGACCAGTTATTTTTTGGAATCACCTTATTTGTCACCGTAGTGAGTTCTGCACTGTAAAATATAGATTTGCTCGCCCTCGATGAAGTACACAAGACGATTAGTTTCATCTATGCGTCTGCTCCAGCATCCATGATTATCATACTTTAAGGGCTCCGGCTTCCCAATGCCCTCATTTCCGTTTCGTTCTATATCTTTGATAAGCTGATTAATGCGTTTCAAGGTCTTTTTATCTTGCTGCTGCCAGTACAAATAATCTTCTCATGCATCATCATGCCATACCTTATTCATCACTCACCTCAATAAGCTCATGAGCAGTACTCTTGCCTGCCTTAATATCAGCAATAGCCTTTTTAATTCGGTTTTGATTGTATTCATTATAGAAATCATCTGTTGATACTGAAATCTCAAAGGGTATGCGTTTCTCACGCACAACTGCCTTTGCAAAAATCGTAAATGCTGTTGTCATATTCATGCCAAATTCATTAAAAAGGTATTCCGCCTGTTTTTTTAATTCTTCATCCATGCGGATATTAATAACTGTCTGTGCCATTAACAAAACCTCCTTCATTACCTTAGTATATACATTATACTACATTATATGCACAATGTAAACACAAGTGTTACACATTGTATAGCATTGTAAAATTCATATGCCCTGCATCTGTCTCTCTTACTTTTCATTTGTTATTAGGGCAACTGACGAAGTGAAAAAGGTGATATTTGGGAATTTATAACGAAATCTTCTACAATTTTTGTAAATAATATCCCTTATTTTATTACCCTATTTCCAAATCAAATCATGGGGAATAATTTTCATAAGACATATATCATCCCCTGCTTTTATGCTTTTTAACAAATCGACATCAACTTCACATCCAAAGGCTTTCTCATATTGTAGCATTTATAACTGATGGAATAAACATATACGATTATCCAATCTTTAAGAATGTGAAGATTCCGATGCTTGCTCTATCAGGAGTAAAAGAAAGTTCTGATATGTTAAAATCCGTTAAGTATCTTGGTGAAATTAACTCTAACTGCAAAGTTGAACTATGGGATAATTACTATCACGATATACCCAATTTTGCCTTTATCTGCAGAGTTATCATATATTGCAAACACTATTTTATCAAAAAATTGTTTGTAGCCATCTTCATGCAATATCTTTCTAAAATACTGTGCAACATCCTCTGTTTTATTCTTAAAAAATACCTTTCTTACTCCATATTTCTCCAACTATGATTAAACCTATATAGTTTTGAAGGTCTGTGCCCTGCATCCTTCGTAAACTGGTTTGTTTCAATAACCATACCTGCAATCTTTCTTCTAAAAGCAGCAGCAAGAAGTTCCCTTCCTAATATAACCTCGTACACCTGCTGCAGCTCGGATAAAGTAAACAGTTCCGGCATTAGGTTAAATGCTATATCGGTATACTCAATCTTATTCTTAAGCCTCTCAATTCCATATTCAATCATTTTAGCATGATCAAAGGCAATTCCCTCTGATTCTATTACCTCTCTTGAAGTTTTAACAACCTTTCCCTCAACAACTTCAACTACTTTAACAGTAGCAGACAACTCTTCATTTACATTCCAAAGATTAATTGAATATAGTTTTTCAGAAATGTGTCCTTTTTCATTAATTGTTTTCTTTTCCTGATTTAAGTTATATCTAATATTGAACCATTTAGCATCGTCCGCATCATCTCCTGCAATAATGTTTAGTTTAACACTATCTACAAGCGCCATATAAGAGCTACTGATTACTCTTGTCCTAGGGTCTCTTCCAACATCTCCCCAGGTATATAATTGCTCCATATACACATCCTCAACATTTGTCTCAGTCTTGAGTTCTCTTAGTGCTGCATCTTCCAAACTTTCCTGTGTAGATACAAAGCCACCCGGTAGAGCCCATTGTCCTATAAAAGGATGTTCCCCTCTTTTTACCATAAGCAGCTTTAGAGCTTTTTCCGGTAGCTTTCGATAATTTTCTTCCTCTTCGTTTACTACAGTAAAAATCAACATGTCTACAGTAACAGAAGGTCTATCAAATACACTCGCATCATATTTCTCAAGATACTCTTGCTCTGTTAAGCCTTGTCTATTTTTTAATACGTCTTTCAAATCATCACCTATCCTATACATAAAATTTATCTGTTGTAATTTGTGTAAAGCATACGTTATTAATACAATGTTTTTAACATTTTGTTAATAACATTGTATTAGGATTTCTTTACAATGTCAATATCAATTTTTGATTTTATTAATTGGAAAGAATATTTATTTGTACCGCAAAAAACTTTACTCAATATACCCTAACATATTTTCTTGAAGATATGGCTAACACTTAATTTCCCTCAGTAATATTGATACAGAGTTCATATAACCTTTTTAATGCAAAAAATCAAAAAAACACTACCATTAATTAATATTTTTCTCCTTTGATATTCCAACTTCCAAAAAACTTTATTTATCGAATACGATAGGCTTTATATAATTTATAATCTCCTGCATCAATTGCTTTTGCAAGCATAGTAACTTGTTTATCAATTTGTAATCTATAATTAAAACCTTGTTCTGAACCCTCATCATCACTTTTTATTTGTGTAATTACTCTTTTTTCATATCTTTTCAAAAAATCTCTTGATTGCTCTTTACACAAAAAAACTCCACCACTTGCTGAGTCTGTCTCAAAATCTATACTCTTATAACTTCCCTTGTTCGCAAGATGTAACACAAACGCATCTACAATAACTGGACGCCATTCTTCCATTAAATCTGATGCTAATGCCGGATGTCCTCTTTTGGGTCTATGCATAAATCCGAAATAAGGATATAGTCCATGTTTACCTAAAATTGTATATATTTCATACATAAGCAGCGTGTAACCATAGCTTAACATTGAATTAAATGCATCTTTTGGAGGCTGTCTAGTTCTCGCTGTAAATTTAAATTCCGGATTACAAAGAGTAGATATACATGAAAAATAAGTTTTCGCTGCACTCCCCTCATACCCCACTACCTCATTAATACTACTGGCATCTTTAATTTTGTTGCAGAGAACTTTTAATGACTCTAAATTACTATTGCTTAAGTCCAGTCTATTCTTATAAAACCATCTTAGTACTGTTATTTGATTTTGGATCTTTGAAGTAATAAATTCTTTTGAAATTCCCAGGCAAAACTCATCATCTTCTGTAAGAGTCGCCTGTCTCATTTGCCTTAAAACATCAACACTTTGTACTGGTTCCAGTCGCCCATAGTATTGACCTCTAGAAGATAAAAAAGTAACCGCTGTCCCCCTTTTTAAGAATTCAACCATGAGATCTTCTGTCAAGTGTGCACCCGTAAATACAACAACAGCATCTACCTGTTCTATAGGAATTTCATTTATTCTTTCATTCCCAACACAAACAGCTATTCTTCCTCCATCTTTTCGTACTTTTGAGCCTTCAGTAGTTAAATATAATATTCCCATTTGTCAAAACTCCTTTTAAAATACTACATCCTTCTGCACCACAACCTATTGATAAAACATCTATATTACATTTCCATCTGCTGTAATAATAAGTCGTTCAAACTGAAAAGTTCTTTTTATAGAGCTGATAACAGACGGAAGGATGGAAACAAAAGAATTAGAGCACTTAATATTTTCCGTCCCCTTACGGGGGTAAGTCTTTCAAAC
>CAYXPB010000161.1:0-11895 GCA_964466645.1 uncultured Acetivibrio sp.
ACTTGGTATAAAGGAATATGAATTTGTGCCAGTTAAGGATAATCCTTCTTTCCACCCGGGAAGAACAGCTAGTCTGATGATAAAAGGCGAATATGCCGGTATAATCGGTGAAGTGCACCCTGCTGTATCAGAGAAATTCGAATGTCCTGAAAGGACCTATCTTGGAGTGCTAGAAGTTGAAAGTCTTGTTAAAAATGCCACTTTGGAATCTCAATACAAGCCGCTTCCAAAGTTTCCAGCAGTTTCAAGAGATATTGCAATGCTTGTTAAAGATGAAATAATGGTAAAACAAATAGAAGATATTATAAAACAAAGATCAGGAAAAATACTTGAAGATATTAAGTTGTTTGACGTATACAAAGGTAAACAGGTACCTGAGGGTATGAAGAGTGTGGCCTATTCAATAACCTTTAGAGCGTCGGATAGGACACTTACTGACGATGAAGTTGGTAAGGCGATGACAAAAATACTTGATGGATTGAAAAATAATATTGAAGCACAACTAAGAGAGTAATTAAAAAAGAGCTGCGCATTATTGGTCAAATAGCCATTAATGCACAGCTCTTTTTAAAATGTTACACCATTTGGTTTTCTACCATCTCAATCATTCTTTTTACCATTTGCCCACCTATTGGTCCGCCTTCTAAACCATTTACCCTTGAAGGTACATCGCCTTTGTAATGATCATTGTTTTCCTTAACAAATTGTAAATGCCCTATTTCCTCTGCGCATTCCATTTTAAATTTTGTTAATGCATCTCTGCTTTTAGGCACTAATGGAGTTTTAGGTCTTGACATATAATTCACCAACCTTAAGTTTTATTTATATACAAATATATTTTTTACTTAAAGTTAAAATTATTACCTAGAAATTTCAGGAGTATATCGATATATTTCCTTATGCATCCAATGTCTGTGAGATGCTGAGGAATATAAAGGTGGCATTTTACTGTTTTTGTTAGTTAATTATTAAGAATTACCTAAAGATGATTATGCATGAAAAAATTAGAATAGTCTATTGATTTGAAACAAATCATTTGTTAATATATAAACAATGTATGGCAATAATGTTACTATAAAAAGCAAATTAATAATATATAGGAGGTTTGGTAAATGGAAACAATTAAATTTGATTATTCAAAAGCTGGTGAGTTTGTACAGGATAGCGAAGTCCGCTGCCTTGATAGTTTTATAAAATCAGCTCACGATATGCTCCACAATAAGACAGGGGCAGGTAATGATTATGTAGGTTGGGTTGACCATCCTTTAAATTATGATAAAGAAGAGTTTGCAAGAATAAAAAAAGCTGCAGAAAAAATAAAGTCCGATTCAGACGCTTTGATAGTAATAGGTATCGGTGGTTCTTATCTTGGAGCTAAAGCTGCAATAGACATGCTCTCTCATTCATTTCACAATGTAATGCCAAAAGCTAAAAGAAATGCTCCTGAAGTCTATTTTGTAGGAAATAATATCAGTTCTACATATATTGCGGATTTATTGGAAGTGATAGAAGGAAAAGAAATTTCGGTAAACGTTATTTCAAAATCCGGTACGACTACTGAACCGGCGATTGGATTCAGGATTTTCAAGGAGTACATGGAGAACAAGTACGGAAAAGAAGGGGCAACAAAGAGAATATACGCAACTACAGATAAAGCAAAGGGTGCATTAAAGCAGCTTGCAACAGAAGAAGGTTATGAGACTTTTGTTGTACCCGATGATATTGGAGGAAGATTCTCTGTATTGACTGCTGTTGGATTACTTCCGATTGCCGTATCTGGTGCTGATATTGACAGTATGATGAAAGGCGCTTATGATGCTTACCAGCTTTATAACAATAAAAATGTAAATGAGAACGATTGTTATAAATATGCTGCTTTAAGAAATGCTTTATATAGAAAAGGAAAGTCCATTGAAATCATGGTAAACTATGAGCCTTCACTTCATTACTTTACGGAATGGTGGAAGCAGTTGTACGGAGAAAGCGAAGGAAAAGATCAAAAAGGTATATTCCCGGCAGGAGTTGATTTTACATCAGATTTGCATTCCATGGGTCAATACATTCAAGATGGCCTTAGGAATCTATTTGAGACTGTTGTTAAGGTTGAAAAGCCAAGAAAGAACATTGTAATTAAGCAAGATAAGGACAATCTTGACGGCTTAAACTTTATAGCAGGTAAGGATATCGATTTTGTTAATAAAAAGGCTATGGAGGGAACTTTGCTCGCTCATAATGATGGAGGAGTTCCAAACCTTGTGATTACAATACCGCAGTTGAATGAATACTACTTTGGAAATATGGTTTACTTCTTTGAAAAAGCCTGTGGAATAAGTGGTTATTTATTAGGTGTAAATCCTTTCGATCAGCCAGGTGTTGAGGCATATAAGAAGAACATGTTTGCACTGTTAGGTAAGCCTGGATATGAAGATCAAAAGAAGAAGCTCGAAGAACGTCTTTCTAAGTAATATAGATAGGGCAGAACTGTAAAGGTTCTGCCCTATGGAAAGTAAAAAACTGTAATTTCAGGGGGCGATAAAAACCTCAAGGGAAATAAGACATTGCCAATACCACTATTTATGTATATTATCATATTGTTCAATTTGTTAAGTTCTTTTTTTATGCCTAAATTACAGACTCTTTCATGCCTTAAAAACTTAAATTCAATATCAAAGGGCATCCAAATTTGTCCACCGTGAAAGTGACCGCATAACAAAAAGTCTACTGCATCTTCCGGAAGCTCAAGAGCTATATCGGGGTTATGAGAGAATGCAATATTTGCTGTCACATTACTTTTGCAATTTGACAAGGCTTTTTTTATATTATAGCGACCTGACCTAAAGTCTTCTATACCTATAATGTTGTAATTTTGCGCACCTTTATTATATAATACTGAATCATTAAGTAGTGCTTTTATACCTCTTTTTTCTAAGTCTGCAGTAAATTTCTCAAGTCCTACTTCATTTTTGTGAAATACTCTGTAATCATGATTACCAAAGCACAAGAATATTTCATAATTTCCCCTTATACTATCGAGAAAATTGAAAAAGGTAGGTATTTGCCTAATATTGTCTATATAATCTCCTGTTAAAATAAGCAAATCGGGGTTTTCCCTTTTTAGGACCTTGTATATTTCTTTTACGTCGACTCGAAGTAAACTTATGTGAATATCAGATAGCTGAATAACTTTAAGATGATTAATGCTTTCGGTAAAAAATACTTTTTTAACTTTAAATCTTGTTGCTTCAAAACGCATATATGCCAGTGCAATAAGAGCAATTGCCAAACCAATATATAAAAAAGTCATCATATTACTCCAAACCATATTTTCTATTCCTACTATATTAATAATATATCAGCTAAAGCTTTTTAGTACAACTGATTTTTGAGATAGGTAATTCAAGAGTTCATAAAATAACTTATGCAATGGTAAGAGGCACAATGCACATCATACAAAGCAAAATTAAAGTAAAACACTTTTCGGAAAACATGTAGCTCAAAAAAGAAGGATTTTTTAAAAATAAATAGAATACATATATAAGAAATCATATAAAGCAAAGTTGCATTTATGGCACAATTCTTACTCAAATTTATTTCTAAATTGCTTCTGTTTTATTTTAAGGTCCAATCGTTGAATTTCGTAGGAGGTATCAATATGAAAAGCCGCCGTGTTGGTATGTTTAGTCCACTGACATTAGCTTATGGTATTGCATTGTTAATTGCACTTTTTAGTGGAAGCTTTATATTTATTATGTCTAAAGGAGTATTACGTTCGGCAGTAACAAACTTTGTATGCAATATTCTTATTGCCATTACTATAAAAATAGGAACTGACAAAACTTTTAAGAAAATTTTAGAAACTTTTAATAAGGATATTGAAAAAGCAAGTCAGGGCGATTTTTCTCATATGGTAGACACTGAAAATGCGGGTATTGTAAGAAAAGTATCAGTTTGTATGAATTCTATAATAGGTGAAATGAACAGCATTATAAGTAATTTCTTTTCAATATCAAGCCATATTGTAGAATCTACAGCTAAAGTCAATACTGCGTCGGAATTGGCCTCAACAGCTATGGGAGAAATAACGCAAACTGTCGGTCAAATTGCAAATGGAGTAGCGTCGCAGGCAGGTGATGCAAAACACGGAGTGCTCGTAGTTGATAAATTATCAGAACAAATTAGCTTAGTTTATCAAAGTTACAATAGTATTACTGATGATACGAAAAAAATAAATGACTTAAATACTATTGGTCTCCAATCGGTTAAAGTTCTAAGAGATAAGTCAAAAGAAAACTACGATACTGCTGAAAAGATATTTTCTGTAATAGAAAAACTGACTAATAGTACAAAGGATATTGGGAGCTTTGTTGAATCTATTGAGAGTATAGCAGAACAGACAAACCTACTTGCTTTGAATGCTGCCATAGAAGCTGCAAGAGCTGGTGAGGCAGGAAAAGGCTTTGCAGTTGTTGCTGAGGAAGTTAGAAAACTTGCAGATCAAAGTAGAAAATCCACTGAAGAAATAAATATGCTGATGAAGAGTATACAGGAAGAATCTGTAATGGCTATTGAATCTATGGAGATTATGAAAAAGGTATCATTGGATCAAAATACAGCTGTAAACGAAACAGACAGCTCATTTAGTGATATCGCCAATGCAATAAGTTCCATAGTGTTAAAAATCAACGATGTCAACCAAGCAATAACAAAAATGCAGAATGATAAGTCAGAGGTTATAAATGCAATTGAAAATATATCTGCAATATCTGAAGAAACCGCCGCTTTCAGCACAGAATTAGCTGTTTCTTCAGAACATCAACTGACCTACATAAACGATATGAATGAAGCATCCGTAAGGCTTAATGATTTGGTTAGAGAACTTGACCATAAGTTGCGCAAGTATAAAGTATAAAAAAATAAAAAATACTTAATTTGGCTGTTGACAAATCAGCTTTTCACAAGTATAATAAGTTTTGTCGTCAAGTTAATGCACATGCGGATGTGGCGGAATTGGCAGACGCGCTAGACTTAGGATCTAGTGTCGACGACGTGGGGGTTCAAGTCCCTTCATCCGCACCAAGTTGAAAGAGAAGGATTACAAGATTCAATGAATTTTGTAATCTTTCTTTTTTTTATTCATTTGGTCACGTTTTGGTCACAAACGATTTTTTGAATATATTATTCATTTTTTTAGCTGTTTCTTTCTTTAGTTGAAAATCAACATGTGAATAAATATCTGCGGTAGTGGATAGTTGATTATGACCTAACCAAATTTGAATCTCTTTCATACTAACTCCCTTTTTGAGTAAGTAGGAGGCATTCGAATGTCGAAGATCATGGAACCTTATCAAAGGAAGATTGTTTTTTATCAAAATTTCTTTAAACTTATGACTGAGAAAATCAGGTGTAATTGGTTTGCCGTTATCCCAACAACACACATGATTTTCATTGATGTAGCAATTACCAAATAAAAGTTTCTGTTCTTCCTGTCTCTTTTTTAAGGAGAGAAGGTATTCATTTAAAACTTCCGGCAAAGGTAATGTTCTTGTGCTACTATCATTTTTTGTTGATTTTGTAACTATGCTTAGGTATCTAGTTACAGTCTCATCAATGTATATAGTGCCTTCTTCCAAGTTGATTTTATCCCATTTCAATCCTAACACTTCGCCTCTCCTAAGACCAAGTTGAATGGTAATGATTACAGGGGTTTCAAGGATTGTTCCGGATACAGCGTACATTAGCTGCTCTATCTGTCTTTCATTATAGAATTTAGCGTTATATTTTTCCTTCTTAGGTAATATAACAGCGTCCGCAGCATTTTTACTAACCAACTGTAATTTTAAAGCATATTCAAGAGCTTTATGTATGTTTGCGTGGTGCTTTAATATAGAATTAGGTGATAACTTTCCCTCGCTAAGTTTGTAATTATAATACTTTTGAATGTTAATAGGTTGAAGTTTTTGTAAGAGAATATTTTTGTCCTTGAAATAGGGTAGTATATGTGTTTTGATTGTAAGGCTATAGCTTTGATAAGTAGTATACTGGCAATTGTTTTTTACGTAAGTATCAAGCCAATCAGCTAAAAAATCAGTGAAATAAATATTCTTAGGGTTAACAAAAGTATTATTTTCAAGTTGGTTTAGTATGTTTAATTGGAACTTTAGTGCGTCGGGTTTCTTTTCACATTTGGTGTTTATTTTCTTTTGGATTCTTTTATAAATTGGTTTTCCTTCTTCATCAACTCCAATCTGCTGGTTACCCATGTCAATTGTTAAATACCAATACTGGCCTCTTTTCTTTAATGAACCTTTCATTTTACTTCCTCCATTTGAGAAAGCATTTATACTCACGATTCAGTATAAATACTTTTAACTTAATGGTCAACGTTATTATTTATATAATCGATTACACATTTTTTTGGAATTTTGTGAGTATTACCAATTTTAAAAGAGCGTATTTCTCTGGTATTAATAAGTTGATAAGCTTTGTTTCTTCCGATTGATAACATTTCACATAATTCATTTATATTTATAACATCATTAATTTGCTCAAACATAACGATATTGCTTAATTCCTCCGTTTCTCAAAGTGTAATTAATTATGTGTATTATTTAGAAATATCTTTATCAGTGGATTTTGCAAGCCATTTTTCTAATGACTGCTTGGGAATCAATATTTTCCTTCCAACTCTTAAATTTGGTATCTGATGTTGCTGTACAAGTTCATATGCTTTGTTCATTCCAATATTTAAAATTTGCGCAGTTTCATTAACTGTATAAACTAGTTTTTCCATTGAAGGTACCTCACTTCCGATAGTATTTTATATATAACTGTACGCCCAGTTCCCCAACCGGGCATACAGTGAATTTTAAGATTTAAGATTAGTTCTGCGTTTATTTGGCCGCCGCCTCAGGTATGCTCTTTTCACGTCCCACACCTAGGAATGCTTTGGACAGCAATATATGCTCATAGGGATTATTCCTCCGGTTTCTCATGCCGGCTCGTAGAAATCTGAATCAGCTCCGCAACTTGTGCCATGCCTAACCCAGCGAGAAGTATCTTTTCCAAACTTGAGGTGACATTACATTTTATTATAGCACCGCTCGCTCATATGAGGTCATGGCGTGTTCCCGTTTGTTGGATCAACATATCCAAAGCACTTCGCTATTAAGTTTATAAAGAACTCTAATACAAAAAAATCTTAATTAATGTTTGGTAACATTTGTTTGTTATAATAAGTCATTTAAAATGACTTGTCAATAGTGAAAATAAAATTTTAAGCATAAAAATTGCATTTGTTTAAGGGGTAAAACTTATAAGCATACCAATTAACTGATAATAACGTTCATTAATAATGACTCTAAAATGTGTGTGAAAAAATGACTATATTTAATTTAAGATTTTTAATAGTATTAACTCTTTCTTAGTAAGATGTGATATACTTAAAAATGCAAAAAAGATTCTTCATAAGGAATGGTAACTTTGAATAAAACCATAGCTGATATAATAGATAAACTTGTACTAAAAGATTTTCATAGGAAAAAGAGTTTGAACTCTTACTTTAGAGCTGTTGAGGAACATGTAGAGGACTTGAACAGTTTTTATCCTATTCCTTCTATACCTAGCATAAATTTTGAACAACAGGATGAAGAAAATAACTATAATATAGGCAGATTTTCATTCGAAAGTGAGATTAATAACGGATCAAGTAATAAATACTCTACCGGATTATTCTATGAGAATAAAAATTATAGTCAACCTGCTAATGTTATTATTGTTCATGGTTGGAGAATGGATGACCTAAGTATATTAAAGAATATTTATCTTAAGCCATTTTCTGATCTTTGTTTAAACATGTACTATTTTGCATTACCATATCATTTTGAAAGGGAGCCTAAAGAATCGCTATACAGTGGAGAACTAATGATTACGGCCGACGTAAATAAAACATTATTAGCTATAAAACAAGCAATAACTGATATAAGGGCTTTAATAAAATGGATAAGGAATAATAGAAAAGGTAAAATAATTTTAATCGGAGTAAGTCTTGGCGGATTCATAACAAATCTGACTTCAGTTGTTGAAAATGATATTGATGCTTTAATACCAACTTTCTATGCAAATAATATTGCATATTCAATTTGGAATACTATACCGGGAAAATATATAAAAAAAGATTTTGAGCAAGGTAGATACACTTACAAGCAGCTTGAAAAGGCTTGGACAATAGTAAATCCAAGCAAATATAAACCGCTTGTTAAGAAGGATAACATCCTTTTGCTATCCGGTATGTATGACCATTTTGTTGTTTCAAAGGATACAGATTTTCTCTGGGAATCTTGGGATAAACCTAAAAGAATACTATATCCATGCGGACATGCCGGAATTGTTCTGTATAGAAGAAAGATAGCGAAAGACACTATAAATTTTGTAGAAAATATATTATAGGTGAATGTATGCTGATTCTTTTTATATTGTTGTGGATGATAGCTGCTATATTAATACTAACAGACATTAAAAATGAATCTACAAGATGGGGAGGATTATTAGCGTTCTTTGCAGGCTGTGGAGGTTTGGGGATTGTTTGGAGAGAAAATGTGGTACCATTCATAACTCCTTATATAACCAATGCTGCAGTTAGCTATTTTGTTGCTTTGTTAGGTGGCATATTTGCTTCTTTTGCTTACTATTTTGGTCCTTATTCTCTTGTTATGTTCAGTATTGTAACTGCAGATTGGCTTAAAGAGAGAATAGCAAATAAAAAAAGAATGATTTCTTTAGTTTTATTAGTACCCATTGCTATTATGTATATTTTGTTTCCTGTAGAGCCATTTTACCGAGTTTCATTTCTATTATTATTGGTGTGCATAGCTCCATATATTTTAGTAGCAAACATTCTTCTTGTATGTTCATATTTTAAGGAAAAGGATTTGAGGTTAAAGCAGCAGAAATTTTTAAACTGTGTAATAGTGGCTATGCCAACATTTATATCGCTGTTTATGAATTTTATATTACCGGCTTTAGGCTTTAAAAGTAGTTATAGCCCTTTTGTTATTGCAATTGTTTTTGGGGTTTTTATTATTGCTGCTATAAGATATGGGGTAATGGGGGTAAAGCTAAAATTTGATAAATATCGAAATGTTGTTCTTGAGAGCGTAATGGAACACATTACAGACGGCTTTATTGTAGTAGATGAAAAATATAGAGTTACTAGATTTAATCAAACATATGTAGAGCACTTTGGTGAAATTAGAATTGATCAGGATTTGATAAGCATATTGGAAACCAATTCTCTATTTGTACAAATAAAAGACAATCTTATGGTTAATATTAAAAAGGCTAAAGATTTAAATAAGATTGTAAGATTTGAAAGCCATATTTGTAATGAAAATAATTATGATAGATATTTTATAGTTGAAGTCAATCCCATAAATATTACCAATAAGTATTTAGGAGCAGTTGTTTTGTTTAAAGATATTACAGAACATAAAAGAATGATATATCTCATAGAGCAAAATCAGAACCAACTTATTGAAAATGAAAGGCTATATACATTAAATCAACTGGTAGGTGGAATTGCGCACAATTTAAAAACTCCTCTAATGGCTTCTTCAGGGGGCATAGAAATTATTTCAAACGACACAGAAAAAATAAAGGAAATTATTTTTGAAAGTGAGAGAACTGATAACCAGTTTAAAAAAGAGATCTTTGAAGAAATGGAACTATGGCATAATAGATTAAGAGAATATATTTCATATATGAACGAGGTTGTAAATACAGTAAAAGGTCAGGCTATATCTATATCAGATGACAGTGAGACGGATTTTGAAGTGAAAAAAATAATAGACAGGGTAAATATCCTGATGAAACATGAATTAAATAAGGCGTCTTGCAAAATAAAGTATGAATCAAGTGTTGACGAGAGTTTGAGGATTAAGGGTAATATAAACTATATTATCCAGGTCATTAATAATCTTATTTCAAATGCAATAGATTCATATAAAAGTGGAAAGAGTGGAATTATAGAAATAAAAATTGAGAAGAAATTACCTGATAAAATTGATATAATAGTTAAAGACTATGGTAAAGGAATTAGCGAGGAAATTAAAAGTAAATTATTTAAGCAGATGATTACAACTAAAGGAAAAGACGGCACTGGCTTAGGTCTTTATATATCAAAGTCTATTATAACAAGTAAGTTTAACGGAGAGATCAGCGTTGAGTCTGTTGAAGGGGAAGGTAGTTCATTTATTATAACAATTCCGACTGGAGGAGATGACAGTGAGTACCACACTAAATATAGCAATAGTTGATGACGATATAGGTATTATTGATGTTTTAAAGTCAAATTTGAAAGAGCATAATGTTTCAGGTTATACAGCTTCTAAGGAAGCAATAAGTGCTTTAAAGGAAAAGAAGTTTGATTTGCTGATTTTGGATTACTTTGTTGATGAATTAAACGCTGATGTAATAATAAAGCAAATTAGAGAGTTTGATAAGGAAATATATATTGTCCTTTTAACTGGATATGCGGAAAGTGTACCGGGAATTAAATCACTAGAAGAAATGGATATTCAAAGCTATGTTGAAAAGACCGGAATAAAGGATGTTGTTGTACATATAAAATCTGCAATTAAATCAGTGGACTTTATGAAGGTGAATTCAAACAAGTTGAATGTTAATTTTAGCAATAGATTAAAAGAGTTAAGGAAGAAGTTTGGTGTTTCTCAGGACGATGTAGCTAAACATTTGGAAGTAGGGCGTACTACAATTGCAAATTATGAAAGTGGTCTTACTATGCCTTCTGTGGAAGCTCTTAACAGACTGGCTGCATATTTTGGTGTGAGTATAGATTATTTGTTGTGTAGAGAGATTGGATTTCCTGAGTTGTTTAATAAGTAGTTTTTGGTTTCATGGAATGAGATTTTAGATCATTATTGTTACAAAGAGTATTGCAGTTGTCATTAGCATCTAGGGTGCTCTTTTTAGTAGTGTTCCTTATTTAAGTCTTTCACAAAGATTTTCCGGAAGTGGCAGGTAGTTAGTTACTGTTAAAAATTTATTACTATTATCTTACTTTGTAGATTTTACATAATATAATATTATATCTGTTATCAGAATGAGGTGCTAATTCATCGGCTCTACTTATGGAACTTTAAGACACATGTTCAGTTTTAATTAACCTTGCCTCTCGGATACCCGCACCATTATTATGCCTTGCGGTTTAGGCTTTTTAGGTTACGATTTCACTATACTTTATACCCCTTAAACTGGCAGGTTTAAGACACATAGTAGAGGATTTATATTTGCTATATATCCCACTTATTAGGTGGTGTTAACGATATTAACTCTAAGCAGCAAAGGGAATTTCATCCCTTGAATTTGACGAAACAGTTTGGTACAATTGCCCGAAGGCTTTATTCCCGCTTGTTACACGGGCGTTATAGCCCAACAAGGCGTACCCACGGATGGGCTTACCTTTAAATTTAATATAAATTAAGATTTTCAGCAAAATTAAACTATGCTCACATTTCATTTTTAATTGATTCGATGGCTTTTTTAGCCATTTCATTGTCTGGGTCTTTCTCTAGTGTTTTTTTAACTCACATTCAGCATGAAGTAATTACCAATGAATGTTTTATGTAAACCTAAGATTAAATCTTGTATAATATCGAATGTCTCACACAAAAATATATATAGAATATGAGGGATTCGATAATGAAATTTAAAAGGAAGCAAAAGAAGAAAAGAATAGAAATTTCCCTTCGGCGAAACACTTATGTTCTTGGGCAGGTCTTACTCCTACCAATAACGAAAGTGCAGGGAAGAAAAAGTCTGTCCGAGTTTCCAAAGCTGGATGCTATATCAAGCCACTTTTAGTCCAGTGTGCTAACTCTG
>CAYXPB010000162.1:0-10567 GCA_964466645.1 uncultured Acetivibrio sp.
ATAATTTTCTTTAACTTTTTTCTCAAAAATACTTGACAACAATTAGCTGGTCTTATACTAGTAATACCTTTTAAGTCTTTAAAAAGCAACAACTAATTAAAAAAAATATATTGCACCATACTTAAAGGGGATGATATGATGGATATCCGGTGTTTGCTATGCCCGTGTCACAAAATATTAAATTTCAAACATTAACTTTAATATGGGTTGTTATAAAAATATATCCATGCAGCAATAATCAAAATTAACGTAATAACAGATACTATTCCCAAAGGTTTGTTTTTGTTAATAATTCCATAGATTATGCCTATAATTGCGGCTATTGCAAGAGTAATAGTAAGTACCATACCTTATCGCTCCTTTATTTTAATACTACAATTAATTATCATGCTTTATAAAATTAAAATTCTAATTTATAATTTTAATATAGTCGCATTTTAAAACAAATGCGTTATATCTATATTTTGTTTATGCTTCCATTATTTAATACTATCTTATAAGTGTCAACGAGAAATATTTAATCTGTTTTTGTGATTGGTTGCACAGAAGATAATGAAAAGTGAATTGTAGTTCGTTTAGTTCAAACTCGTCCTTTTTCTTGACAGAAAACCAAGGTCAGGTTAGCATTGTTAATGAATAGGTTAAATAATGTTTGGAATTTAGCAAATAGCTTTTTAAGTCAAGAATACTTGTAAGGATACAGAATTGTGCTATATCTACTTATCCGTTGAATGGAACTATAAATGGCTAAATGTCGAGTCGGAATACGAGGAGTTGAAGAATAAAATTTATGTGCCGATTAGTTGAAACAATTAAGCTTAAAGATGGGATTTTTGAGAATATGGATATACATAATGAACGGTTTAATATTTCAAGGAAATCTTTATTTAGTGTGAATGAGACCCTTGATCTTAATGAAATTCTTAATTTACATGAGTTTAGTAAAGAAGGATTATTTAAGTGCAGGGTGGTATACAATCAGGAAATACATAAGGTAGAGTTTATTCCGTATGTTTTAAAGCAAGTATATAGCCTTAGACTAATTAATGCAGAAATTGACTATGCCTACAAATATGAAGACAGAACAGATATTAACAAACTATTTGAACTGCGTGAAAATTGTGATGATATTCTTATTGTAAAGAATAATAGATTGACAGATACTTCAGCTGGAAATATAGCCTTTTTTGACAAGGACAGATGGTATACGCCATCAGCGCCACTTTTAAAAGGAACCGAAAGGGAAAAGCTTATACGTAGCAAAAAGATTATTGAGGAAGATATAAGATTGTCTGATTTGAGAAAGTTTCAGAAAGCTACAATATTTAGTACTATGGTAAATTTTTGTGATATAATAATTTCGGTAACTAATATCTTAGAGTATGAAGGAGAACGAGTATGGAAGAATTAGTTTTATCACAAATAAATGAAAACATAATTGATGCTTGTGTAGACTTGTTTATTGATACATTTTCTAAAGATCCTTGGAATGATGTTTACGAATCACGAGAACAAGTAGTGAGTTTTTTTAACAATCACTTTAATAATAACTACTTTGTTGGTTATGCAGCTATGCTAGATGGTAAGGTAGTAGCTATGAGTATTGGTATGAAAAAACCATGGATGCCGGGATTTGAGTATTATATAGATGAGCTTTGTGTTTCTTACGAAATGCAGGGCAGAGGTATTGGAAGTTGGTTTATAAAAGCAATAGAAGAAGATATAAAGAAGCACGGAATGAGTGCAATGATATTAAATACAGAAAGGAGTTACCCCTCAGAGAAATTCTTTGAAAAAAGTGGATTCAAAAAACTAGGTGATTTGGTAATACTGGCTAAATAGTTTAATTGTACACTATAAAAAATTTGACATGGATGTGATGAATTTACTTAACATTTAAAAAAGCTTTTATCTAATTTTGGTGAACATCTTACTCTTATTGACACATGAAAGGATGTACTTTCAATGCATGAGTTACTTAGAAGATTGTTGCCTATTTTCTTTTTGTTGGCTATCGGTTTTATTGCAAAGCATAAGAAGATATTTCAAGAATCCTTTATAGAAGGATTGAAAACGCTAATAGTTAAGATTGCATTACCAGCAGTGTTATTTGATGCTTTCTCAAAAATGACTCTGCAAACCTCCTATTTATTACTTTTTATTCTTGTCTTTTTTTACTGCTGTTTACTTTATATTTTAGGCCATATGCTACATAAGCTGTTTCCGAACATCTATCGTCGAGCATATACAGCAGGCTATTTTACAGGCTTTGAATTTGGTATGATCGGTGTTGGCCTGTTTGGTGCAATTTGGGGTATGGATAAATTGCCTATTATTATGCTAATTGCTTTTGGGCATGAATTATTCATCTGGTTTTTCTTTGTGCCTTTAATCTCTAGGAAAAAAGATCACCGGTTTAACTTAATAGATATATTGTGGCAATTCTTGAAGACGCCTACCATTATTGCCATTATTTCAGGCATCCTTATCAACCTTTCCGGAATTTATCCCAAAATTGAACAATCATCCATTGGCGGGAGTATACTAGCTGTGATTGAATTTCTAAAACCACTGACTTCACCACTTATTCTGATTGTTATCGGATACACTCTGACATTTCGCCGAGAAAATTTGCAAGAAATGGCAGTATATATTTTTTCACGTTTAGCACTGGTAATGGTATTAGGAGCTATATTATTGCTAACTGTTAGGTTCTTGATTCCTGATCTTGATGCCTTATTTGATCAGGCCTTT
This sequence comes from uncultured Acetivibrio sp., assembly GCA_964466645.1. Classification (GTDB taxonomy): domain Bacteria; phylum Bacillota; class Clostridia; order Acetivibrionales; family Acetivibrionaceae; genus Acetivibrio. The sequence continues at coordinate 2,755 of CAYXPB010000162.1, forward strand.
TACGCTTTTATATTATTGCCGGCCCCATATATTTTGCCATTATATATTCAAGACAAGAAGGAAACAGCCTTTTTTACTCAACTACTGGTTTATTCAACTGCTGTTTCTTTTATTGGCTATACAATCCTTGTGGGGGTGAGTTTCTGATGGTCTACACAAACGTCAGTACATATATTTCATTTCAATAATAAGTGTGGTAAAATTATTGTAATGCAAACATTTAAAGGAAAGATTAGAGGTGCGAGTTGACATAATGTAAATGCTGATTCAATTTAGAAACCAAAGAGGGGATAGGTGTAAGGTAAATGAAGGAGAATTTCATATTACAAATATTTATTATTGGAGCTGGGATTTTTTCGATTGTTTCATCAATATTAAATTTTGATTTTTATTTTGAAAGTCGGAAAGCAAGGTTTTTTGTAAGTATCTTCGGGAGAAATGGAGCAAGAGTCTTCTATGGGATGTTAGGATTATTTCTCGTTATATTAGGGGTGAAAACCTTTTAACTACTTATAGATTGATGGTTGAACATGTTATTCAATATACTATCGTTAGTAGTAGGTTTGATTTTTATTGTCTCAGCATTAAATATTGCTCTACTGTTGAAATTTATGTGAGCTGGAACTAAAAAGGAGTGAATTATATTTGGGTAAAAATATGCGTGGTGGTAAACGCACAGCTTTAATTATTTGTTTAATTGCATTGGTCATTTCAATACCTGTTGTTTATTTAGCTATGCGAAACAGAACTATAAATAATGTTGACACATCACAAACACTGAATATGGATGAATTTAATTTTAGGTTGAGTTTTAATACCTATGGCAGGAATCAAATTGACACCTACGATGGAACATTTACTAAAGGTTTAGCTAATTACCGTACTGAAACTATTAAATTTAAAATACCTGACCCCGTTAAAAAAAACATATATAATTTTATGATGGACATTGATATAATGTCATTTCCTGAAACATTAAAAGTTGATGGAATGTATGTTACTCCTGCATGCCACTATAAATTGACTGTAACTATAGAAGGAAAAACAAAAAATATTGTGTGGAATGATGGTTTTGATACCTCTGACATTGAAAATCTTCCTACAGATAATGCAAATTTTTTGAGGCTTGTAAAAGATATAAGTGATTACATCTATAGTACCGAAGAATACAAAAGTATGTCTAAAGCAGAAAGCTTTTATGAATAATCTATGGTGTTCAAGTATAACACAATAAATGTTTAGTAGTATTTCCTTATAGAAAATTGGCAGCGACAAGTGCATTTTAACACTATCAATTTTATAGGTTTAAAATGCACTTATCTATTTAATATCAGCTTTAAATTTGCCTAAATCACGATGCTTTTGAAAGGGATACATAGTCGAATTTTCCGCTACCTAAGAGGGGTATTTTTTCTAGAGTTATAATTTCATTAGGCAGCAAAATCATGCTCTGTCCAGTTTTCAAAAGATACTCACGAAAGGCACTTCTTGAAGAATTAGGGCAAGTACTGAAAAGTACTATAACTTCGCCTTTCTTTGGATGAGATTTTATTACAGCGGCAAATTGGGCACTTCCAAAACACATATGGGCTAGGTTTTCTATTGCATCAAGACTGACCATTTCACCGGATATTTTTGCAAATCTCTTTAGCCTTGACTTTATAACTACAAAACCATCCTTATCTATATCAACTACATCACCGGTGTTATAGCACTCGGATACCGGAACAAAGCCCTTTCCTGATATGAGATAACCTTCCATTATGTTTGCACCTTTTACAAGTAGATTTCCACCCATATCAATTCCGTCAACCTTTTCAAGTTTGTGTTCTATTCCCGGAATTAGTTTACCCACTGAGCCCGGTCTATTATATAGGGGAGTATTGACGCACAATACAGGAGAAGCTTCGGTTGTTCCATAACCCTCTAACACCTTTATACCGAATTTTTCGAGACAAATTGCTCTTACTTCATCCTTGAGTTTTTCTCCGCCAGATAACACTAGCCTCAAGTTATAGAAATCATAAGGATGAGCATTTTTTGCATAGCCCATAAGAAATGTTGGAGTTCCAAGAAGCATAGTAATATCGTTCATATAAGCTATTTCAGGTATAATTTTGTAATGCAGCGGTGATGGATATAGGTAAACGCTTAAACCATTTAAAACAGGGAGAAGTGTTCCGGCAGTTAATCCAAAGGAATGAAAGATAGGCAAAGCATTTAACATACTGTCTTTCGGAGTGTAGGCAATTGTACTAGAAAGCTGATGAATATTTGCCATGATATTTGAATGATTTAACACCACACCTTTAGGTTTACTTTCACTACCGCTTGTAAACAATATTATTCGGTTTTTATCCGGACTCTTACTTTTAGCTCGTGTATGATACTTAACAAGACCGTGCAATTTATCATTTAAGGATATTGTCTTTTTTACATCTTCTAAGTATACTATTTTAAATTGTTCTGACAGTTTTCCAAAATATTCTTCAAGCTTTGCTTTTTCCATAAACCTTTTTGAACTTAAAATTGTTTTGACACCAGCTGTTTGGCAACAATCTATATTATTTGCAGAACCTGCACTGAAATTAAGAATTGCAGGTGTTTTCCCTTCATAAAACAGTGAAAAAAGGGTAACAAAATGACCTGTTGAATTAGGTAACAAAACTCCAACTGTATCTTCATCCTTTAGTAGTGCTGAAAGTTTTCTTCCCAATACATAACTTGACACAATTGCCTTACTGTACGTCAAGGAGTTTTCTGCATCACTTACTATAACTTTCTTTAAACCATGCAGCCTGCTAGCTGTAAGGAAACTGTTGAAAATGCTGCTATTGTCCTCATTATACTGTTTAAGTTTATATTTTGCATTCTGAAGAGTCAAAGAAATTTTATCGGCAATTTGTTCTTTCTGATTTCTAAATCTTTTATCTTTGCTTTTTTCTATTGTAAATGGCTGATCAAAATATATCTTTACTTTAGGGAAAAACCTCGTTCTATATTTGTCATTAACTCTTGAAAGTTTTGAAAATTCAAGTCCTTCCATAGCTACAGGATACAGTGTTGCCCCTGTTCTAGCAGCCAAGAGTCCTAATCCACTGTAAATCTTCATTAATCCGCCTGTTTCAGTTAATCTTCCTTCTGGAAATATAACAACAGGATAACCTTTTTTTATAACTGGAAGCAGTGTCTTTAGTGAATACGGGTTTAGAGGGTCTATAGCTATGTGATTTACAAACTTTAACAAGTGTCTGAATTTCTTTGCGTAATAAGTGTGTATAACAAAATACGTGTTTTCAGGCAAAAATGGTGCTAGAAAGAACGGATCAAGAAAGGACACATGGTTAGGCATAATTATTGTTGGTCCATTTGTTTTAAAGACTTCCTTATTGTATACTTTGGTTGCAAATAGATGTTTTGTTAGTATTGAAAGTAGAAACTTTACTATATTTCTCATATTTAACACCCCTCGTTTGATTAATGATTCTTATATTCTTATTATGACACTAGAGAGGATTAAATTTTAGATATCTAAAGTCATAACATTGTAAAAAAATATATGACTTTCGTCATAAATAAAAAAAGACGTTATCTTTGAAACAAATACATGGTATAATAATAAAATTATGCCTATAATATTAAAATAAAGGTTTATAAAAATAGGGAGGATACATATATGGAAAACACTGAACTTAAGAATCCAATTGTAACAATTGAGATGGAAAATGGAGAAATAATGAAGATTGAGCTATATCCAGAAATAGCTCCTAATACGGTAAATAGCTTTATTTCACTTGTTAATAAAGGTTTTTACAATGGAATCATTTTTCACAGGGTTATACCAGGTTTTATGATACAAGGAGGGGATCCTGATGGAATTGGTATGGGTGGCCCGGGCTATACAATTAGAGGAGAATTTAACTCAAATGGTTTTAAGAATGAATTGAAACACAGCCGTGGAGTCCTGTCAATGGCAAGATCAAGAGATAGAAATTCAGCTGGATCCCAGTTCTTTATTATGGTAAATGATGCTCCACATCTAGATGGGGAATATGCTGCTTTTGGGAAAGTTATTGAGGGTATGGAAATTGCAGATAAGATAGTATCTGTAAAAAGAGACAGATCAGACAAGCCATTAGAAGAACAAAAAATGAAAAATGTTTCTGTCGAACTTTTTGGCAGAGTATATGCTGAACCTGAAGTTATTTAATAAGAAATTCTGTCTGTTATATGTTGACGCATATAACAGACTACCTTTTTATCATTAACTTATACTATTCTTGATTTTTTTTATATGTGAAATAGTATTTATTAGAATAAGATGATTCCAAAAAAACAACTAGTCAATTCCCATTTCAAAAAAAAGGACTTTTTATTGTATTCAGTAATTGTTTTCGGTATAATAAAAATGATGAGTTATCCCTAAATTTATTGAGACACATTATTATAATGCTCAAAACTATTAAAATTACAGAGACTTAGGTTAAGTGATCAAACATTCCTATGTAAATTGCGGATTTGAACATTAAAAATTAATATATAATAACTTAATACTTTACGGGAGGATTTTTTTATGAAAAAAACAATTCGTTTCACAACAGTAGCAACGCTACTGAGTTTCATGCTTGTTATGGCTTTGCCTACAAACCTGTATGCAGCATCAACAGTTACGGTTGACTGGGACACGACTTATCAAAAAATTGACGGTTTTGGTGTGTCGGAAGCTTTTCATCAATCAAACAACATTGCTCGTTTAGGTGAGACAAAGCAAAATGAAATTTATGACTTGTTATTTTCAACAACTGATGGAGCTGGATTTTCTATATTCCGTTCAAAACTTGGTGACGGCGGAACTTGGGGAAATGCAGACGACGGTCCTAACAAAACAATGCAACCATCAGAAAATGTATGGGATTGGACTGAATCAAACGATGACCAAATTCCTATGATTAAAGCTATTCAGTCAAAATACGGAATAGATAAAATTCTTTATACTGTTTGGAGTCCTCCGGCTTGGATGAAAACAAACGGTTCAGTTGTAGGAGGCTCTCTTAAAACTGATAAGTATCAAGCTTATGCTACATATTTGGCTGAACACATAAAGAACTATAAATCAAAATTCGGAGTTGAAATTACACATATAGGAATCCAGAATGAACCTGACCTTGAGACTTCCTATTCTTCATGTAAATGGACGCCAACACAGTTAAAAACATTTATGAGTGATTATTTAGTACCTACTTTTGATAAAGAAAACATTACAGCAAAAGTAATAACTGGAGAGAATATGTCCTTTAATGAGCAATATGCGATTGACTCGCTAAACGATCCAATTGCAGTTACAAGAACTGATATTGTGGGTGCCCACAATTATGGAAGTTCTTACATAACATTCCCAACAACAAAGGCAAAGGGAAAAGATATATGGATGACAGAAGTATCTGATATGAACGGTAATGATATTACCATCAATGATGGAATGAAGTGGGCTAAACAAATTCACGATTTTATGACTATAACTGAAGGAAATGCTTGGTTTTACTGGTGGGGTGCATGCTTCAAAACGCACAATGGAGAAGGTTTAATACAAATGGACTTGAATTCAAAAACTTATAAAGTTGCTAAAAGACTTTATACTGTTGGACAATTTTCAAGGTTCATAAGACCAGGATGGCAGAGGATTGAAGCTACAAAAAGTCCAGTTTCTAACGTATACGTTACCGCATACAAAGATCCGGATACCGGTAAATTTGCAATAGTTGCTATGAATAACGGTTGGTCAAATCAGTCTATCAATTATACATTAAAAGGCTTTTCACCAGCATCAGTTACACCATATACAACTTCATCAACTCAAGACTTAAAACAAGGTTCAGATATAACTGTAAGTGGTTCAAGCTTTAGCTTTGATTTGGCTCCAAATTCAATAACAACATTTGTTGGTGGTGGCGGTTCTTCCTCAGTTATGTATGGTGATGTTGACGGTGATGGATACGTAAATTCTATCGATTTCGGTCACATGAGAAAGTATCTCTTAGGAATAGTAAATAACTTCCCAGTATCTAGCGGTGAAAAAGCTGCTGATGTAGATGGTGACGGAAGTGTAACTTCAATTGATTTTGGATATATGAGAACATATCTCTTAGGCAAAATACAGAAGTTCCCGGCAGAAAAATAAGCTCTGATTTAAAAAATGTTACACACTACGAAAATGTAGTGTGTAACATTTTTTATTATATAAGAAAGTGAATTGATATTTATCTTGCGTAGAGTTAAAAGATTTGAAGCATGAACACTAACACACAAAATTTCCAGATTGTATAATATGGATAAATATAGTATAATAAATCATACTTAATAAGCTCACAAAATCTAGTGGTTTATTACCAAGTAAAATACATTATTCTGAGTGTGATTATATGAAAATTTACAAAATACATAAGTACCTTTTTCTGATTATAATGATTTTGACTTTATTGATTGGTTGTAATAAAAATACCGATCAATTGGATTTTGATTTTTCTTTCCAATTTAACGTCAATGGGGAGGACATAGTTTCAACTTTTGATAATACCTTTAGAGTTCATACAATTCAAGGATTTAAAAAAATAAGTTTAACTTTATCTGATAGTGATAAAGTTAAGGTTAAGGAATACATTATCAATAGCAATCTTGTAAATGAAGTTCATAAGGTTAAAGAGGTTAAAGGGGATAAACGAGTTTATATTAATCCATCAGCTACCTATATTTTAAAATATAGGTATAACGAAGTGGAAAATGAGATTCGGTGGAATACAAGTTATATTTTATCAAATATAGATTTTAAGGATAAAAACTCCGATTCAGTTAGCATAGGAGTTTTTAAAGATGGTCCTGTTGATAAAGAAAAAGCAGATATTGCAAGTAAATTAGTTGAATTAGAAAAATTAATTAAAGATATTGTGTATAGTTATGAGGAAGTTATTGAGTTGCCCGAACATATTGGATATCAATAGAAGGAATGTGTACTTTAATTAAACTGTTATTGGAATGGAAAATAATATAAGTTTGAGGGAGGTAATTAAAAATGTTGTTTGATGAAATGTTCGGTAGGACGCGTAGTAGGGCAAACCAATATACTTATTATACTGATGAAGATTTAAAGGAAATAATTCGTGAAGTTGATATGAAAGATGGAAAGCTAGATGGCAAAGTAGCTGCTGAGACGCCGGGCACATGTCCTAATTGTGGTCAGACGTTGCAAAAAAATAAGAATATTTGCATTTATTGCGGTACTGAAATTGAAATAGAGGATGTATTTCAAAGATAAAAGAAAATCTAATTAAGTGACCCAAGGATATCAAATATGAAAAACAACATATAAATAATTACACGAAATAAAAATTTCGTGTAATTGGGAGTAGGGAAAAATTAATTTTCCATACTTGATTAAAATTTAACAATCTCGAAACTATTTTTGCTGTTCTGTTTGTATGGCAACCATCGCTATTCCTATCCTCCTAGGGTAATTAAGTAATAACACCATCTTCTATCCTAATTATTCTTTTTGAGTAATTTGACACTAAAGGATCATGTGTCACTATAATAACTGTATTTCCAGAATTATTCAAAGAGCAAAACACTTCCATAGTATCATGAGTTGTTTTAGAATCTAATGCACCTTAATATATAAAACTGCATTAACTTTCATATATTAACATATCTTTTTTAAAAGTATTCAAAGCAAAATAGCATTTGAATTTGTTACGATTTTCTATTCCATTACTACTCCTATCCCTGATTGTGTAATCGTAACTAATCGTTGTATAAACAA
>CAYXPB010000162.1:10667-11878 GCA_964466645.1 uncultured Acetivibrio sp.
GATTGAATCGCCGTTCAATTGCGATTATGGATACAATATTACAGTAGGAGATAATTTTTATACAAATACAAATTGTTGCATATTAGATTGTGCTAAAGTTACAATCGGAAATAATGTGTGGATAGGCCCCAATGTTGGGATATACACCCCGGAACATGCTTTTGACAGTGTGGAACGTACGAAAGGATATGAGCATGCTCTACCTGTAGAAATTGGAGATAATGTATGGATATGCGGCGGAGTTACTATTACAGGCGGAGTTAAGATAGGCTCAAACTCAATTATTGGAGCTGGAAGTGTTGTACTAAAAGATATACCTGAAAACGTACTTGCGGCAGGAAATCCTGCACGTATTATAAGAAAAATAACTGAGCAAGATAAAATAGTTGTGAAATAAAAAAGAGGGCTTCCACTTGGTTGCCCTCCCTCATTAAGGAGGTTCCTTGCAATTAGATTTTATAGGGCTTTAATCTCATTTTTGTCCAGTGAATTTTTATAACGTTTATTATTTGATTTATTATCTTCATGAATATAATCATTTAATACTTTTTTTAGATTTAGCACATCATTCATTTCATAATACCCTACTTTTCCTTTTATAAATTTGACAGCTCTAAGTGCTCCAAGGGCAAAAGCTTTTCTTGAAAAGGATTCATGGGAAATTTCGATTTTATCATCTTCACCAATAATCATTACATCATGTTTTCCAACAACACCACCTGCTCTTATTGCTGTTATAGGTACTTGAGCTTCTGTATCGTCGTTACCGGAATGCTTTAGTCCTTTTTCAATTTCAACTGCTATTTTCTTAGCAGTTCCAGATGGTGAATCCTTTTTGTTTTTATGGTGAATTTCTGTAATTTGAAAGTCATAACTGTTTAATAGATTAGCTGCCAAATTAGTTAATAACATAAGTACATTTACTCCAAGAGTTATGTTTGGTGCATATACAATGCCATTCCTATGATTGTTGGCAAGCAAAAATAGTCTCTTTAAAGAAAAATTTGAGAATCCTGTTGTTCCTATTACAATATTTACTTTTAATCTTGAAAAAATCTTTGCATTCCTTGCTGCAGCTTCAGGGCTTGAAAAGTCAACAACAACATCTGGTTTAGTTCTGAAAATTATCTGCTCAATATTATCAGAACCCTCAATTTTAATTCCGGTATTGACGTTACCGATAATTTCTCCTAAATCTTTACCTTTTTTAT
>CAYXPB010000163.1:0-11629 GCA_964466645.1 uncultured Acetivibrio sp.
AGTAAAGGTGCTCACCGATATTGAGATTGCTGCTTATTCTCAAGGAACAGATCAGATAAAAATCGAGTGGGATGATGTATGGGATATTCAAGGAAGAATTCCCTACAAGCTTTATATTTCCGAAAACGATTCTTTTACAAATACTCAACCTATATACATTGGAAATTCGCAGATAGGGGAAGGAAAAGCAGTAACAGTTAATGAAGCAAATGGTAAACTTGAATACATTCATAATGTTAGAGATGCGGGCAGAGTTTACTATGTAAGAATTGAACCGGATATAGGAAATGATGAAATTAAGAGAACACAATACACTAAGACTGTAAAGGCGAGCAGTTATATACTAGTAAAGACTTCGAGAGTGGCATCATCCGATATGGGAGTAATCTGGAAGTTAGAATGGAGCCCCGTTGTTACAGGACTTAGTTCAAGTGGTATTAAGGTTGCTTATCAAATCTATAGAGGAACTATAGGTTCTAATACTCTAGCGCAGTATATGGCAGAAACAGACGGAACAAATTTTTTTATTACTCTGCCAGCTGGTGAAGTGAAGCAGTATTTCCTTATTAGGGCGATAGCGACTAAAGATGGTGAAGATGTATACATGGGAATAAGAATTGAATCGGATCAAATTATTGTAGAGGAACAGGAGACACCTACGACGCCTACAGCACCCGAAATAGTGGACTTGTTCGAAAGAGTTGCTGGAGATGCAATAATAAGTTATGAAGAAGAACTGACTTCAACAGGAGCAACTATACTTTGGAGAGCTCCTATAAAAGCAAATGGAGAGTTGGACAGTGACGTGACTTATGATGTTTGGCTAGTAACCGACCCTAATACTTTGGATGCACCTTCTGATAATGAGAAGATAGCATCTGACTTTACGGTGGGTTCAGGAAACCACATAATCAATAATGAAAAGGTAATAGGGTATACATATAGAGTTGAAGGTCTTACTCCAAATTCAACCTACTACTTTAAAATTGTTGCCAAGAAGAGAGCAGTTGAAAATGTAGATGGTGTTGTACAGAGTGTTATATATCAATCGGATGCGGCACTTAAGGTTATAATTACCCCTATCGGTGAACCTATAGACCAGCCGATAACTCCTGCGAGACCTCCTCTAAAAATAAAGGAAACTTCGCAAGGAGAATACATGATTACGGAAAATTCTGCCACTATTCAACTAAAGAACTTATGGTATGAAAAGTTTAATTTTGCGGATAACAAATGGGAATACATTACGAATGAAGAATTAAATAATATTGACCTTGCCAATCAAAATGGGACTGCGAATACAGTGGTGGATGACGTTTATTATAGAAAAGTAGCCTATGATTCAGGTGTTACTTTCGACGTCGGCTGTATTGAATACGTTGAGGGAATGAAATATGAAGACATGCAAAACATGCAGTCGGTCAAGATTACAAATTTTCCTACTGTGGCTAATGATGCAACAGAAAACCCAAATCTGAACTCCGATGGAATGCGACACAATGTGGTTATAGACTTGACAGATCTTGAACCCAATACAATATATGTTATATGGGCTAGGGCTGTTAGGTCAAGTGCTAACCTTGCTTCCGGGCCATCGGATCCCATAGTATTTACAACTTTGCCTGTTATTATTACACCAGTGGAAAAACCTGTTGTGCCGTATTTTAATTATAGTTTGCCCAGTGATAACTATATTGATATTGGATGGGATATCGTACCGGAATACAATTATTATCTTAAGTATGGCGTAGAGGATAATGCAAATACGGCTACAAACCAGATAACTATTACATCACAAGAGCTTAAGGAAGCTATCTATTACAGAGTAAAAGATTTACAGCCAGATACATTGTACTACTTCTGGGTTCAGGCTGAAGCGATAAATGCGGCAGGTGGAAGCAGTAAATCTGAATGGAGTGATTCCTATGCTGTAAGGACATCGGAATTGATTCCGCCTGAAACGCCGAAGGGTTTTGGAATAAAAAACTCAAAGGATGCCATAACAAAAAACAGTATTACTTATGAATGGATGATGGAAGAGAATATACAGTATATACTTGAAATTGCGAGTGATATAGATTACACTGGCTCCTCAGAACATTTAGTGGGTATGGGTTCTGAATATACGGTTAAGGAATTGTTATCTAACCACAGATACTATGCAAGGTTGTATGCCTATGATCCAATTAAAGCATTACGTTCGGAACCAACTCAGAGTATAACTGTGCGAACTATTAGAAGTGGTGATGATTATGATTCGGATCAGGATATTGAGGATATAATAACCGGAGAATTTGTAGAAAAGGCTAAGGAAATAGTAAATGATACATGGAATATAAGAATAATTGGTGTTAATGCAGATCGTTTTGTACAGCATGTTTTAACCGATAACAAACTCGATTACAGGATAGATGTATCGACACCGCCGTCAAAATGCAGTGAGATAAGCATTTTAATATCCGATAAAGTTTTTAAAGCTTTAACCTCTATTGGTGAAAACTTAATAGTTAAAACACAAAAGGTGAATTTAATAATAAGGCCGGGAGTATTGACAACTAATGTAAGTAATCCGCTAGTAAATAGAAACTCAGGAGTGGATTATGAGATTAGAATTTCGTCATCTCAGTTGAGTGGGGATGGAATAAAAAATATGGCTGTCAAGCTAGAGGCTGGAAATTTTATATTCAGTGCCTTTGAAGGGGCTAATAAGATTCCTGTTAATCAGGTATTAAAACCTTTGAAGTTTGAAGTAATATATGATAACGAAAATTGGTACAGTAACGGAAAGACTTCAGGTTTTGTGTATGATTCCGTTTTATCAACGTGGACAAGGGGAGATACTTTTGCGCTATACAATAGGGATACAAATAAAGGGAAGCTAATGTTTGAGACCTTTAAGCCTGGTGATACAATAGTAGCACAATATGGTAATGACTATTTCGACGATATATATTACCATAATTATGAGACGGTCATAAATAATGTAGCAGCTGCTCATGAAATTAAAAGTGTAAATGGAAGATTATTTGGACCCGATTTGAATGCTACTATAGGTGATAGTGTCAAATTGATGTTTGATGCTTTAGATTATCGATATGGAAGCAATTACATGAATGAGGCATTTAAATCAGGCTTGATAGTTTATGATGATATCAACTTGTCAGGTAAAAACTGTACTGCTTCAAAGGCATATTCAATGATAATTAGATTATTTGAAATTAAATCGGGGACAATGCTAGGGAGCGAAAAGAAATTAAACTTTACAGCCAATAACGGGTTTACAATTATACGTGAAGGAAAAGCTGTCGCATCCGACACTGTTGTCAGCAGAGGGGAAATAATGTATCTTGTAGAAAAGCTGCTTGTGTTCATAGGAGAAATAGATTAAAAGTTTTGAAACTTTGACTGCCAAAAATAAACAATTAAAAAACTTAAAAAAAGCCCATATAAAGAAGGATTTGAGGTATGCAATGGTGAATATAAATAAAGTGATAGTATACATAATAATAATCAGCAGCATTATTCTTTTAAATGTTAATTTCTCATTTTCTCATGGACTTAATTATAAAATTGAGCAACTAGGAAATAATAAAGAAAGAGTTCTATTAAAATGGAGTCATGGAGAGAATAGAAAAGGATTTGCCATTTTATATCATTATTTTGATAATAGTAAGACTTTGCATATTGGATATGAATTAAAAGAGGGTTACCCTTCAGAAGCATATATAGATTATGAATTGAACAGTGTTTTATACCCTATCAGGGTTAATATTCAGGAAGTTGGTAAGCTTGATTATGCTCCGTTTATTGACATTAAAGGCGAAGAGACAAAAGAGTACATTACACATCTACATGATGCTGGAATTATAGATGGTTTGCCCGATGGCAAGTTTGCTCCAGAGAGTCTTATCAGCAGGGCGGAGTTTATGGTAATAATGGTTAAGGCTTTAGGAATTGAAGGTAAAACAGAAAATGTCAAAAGGTTTTCTGACTTAGACAAACATTGGGCAAAAGAGTATATTCTTTTGGCAGCGGATAACGGACTAATTTCAGGATATGAGGATGGTACTGTAAAGCCGGACAAAACTATAACTGTAGCAGAAGTTAGTACCATTTTAGCTAAATCATTTTCTTATAAGACTACAAACAACGCTATTTATTCTAAAGTTAAACAAGGTAAATGGTATAGTAGTTCTGTAAAGAAAATGTTTGATATTGGGGTGTTAACAGTTAAAGACGGTATTTATAAATCTTTTAATGAAGAGAGCAATATTAATAGGGGAAATTGTGTTATGATGGTAAGCAGGGCTATTACAACCTATTAATTGCAGAATATAAAAGAATATATTGTATGTATATCCCATAATCGATAGGGCAATAATTTTAGTATTAGAATTGTTCATCGGGTGGGGGGATATATGTGTGTGTTAAATTAAGTAAATATTTCTTTTTGTTTGTGTTTTTCACAATACTATTTACAATGTTTTATACAGGAATATGCTATAACGAGGGAGAAAATACTTTTGCCCTGCAAGATGCTTTTTCAAGTACAGGTGCTAAATTTGTAAATAGTGAAGTTTATATATGGTCTTACAGTGATGAAAAAAAAAATAGTTCAAATAATTTATTGAATTTGGCAGATCAACTTGCGATTGATTTAAATATAACGAGAAATGCTGCTTTTTCAAATAATACTGTTAGCAATGCTTCTATAAATAAAACAGATATAATTGGTATATGTGCTGATGGTAAGAGTGTTTGCGTTAGTACACAATTAAGTAAAGATAATTTGCAAAAAAGCAATATCTCCATTAATGTAATTAATAAGATGAATCACCAAGATATAAATGACAGTGCTAGATTACTTGAAGAAAAATTTAGAAAATTTGGGTTGAATCCTAAGGTTAATACTTGTATTATAGGATGCTTTGATGGTAAGCTAGACTATGAAGAAATGAGCAGGATAAGCGAAATCATACTAAAGGGTACAAAAGCAAAGGATATAAAGGGTATATACGATAATAACCTAATTAGCATATCGGCCTATTCTCCCTATATTGATAATACTATTGAGCTAGAGGGGAAAAGGTTAAATATGAATATAGCTTTAAGATATAATGCTTATGAGGATAAGACATACATATGGCTTGCGACACCTGTAATTACAATTGAATATTAGGTTTTATTTAGCATTCCTGACGTTAGGTGATTTCAAAAAAACTGATTATATATATTGACTAATGAAATTTTTTGAAACACCTTATAGGAAGCACACACAAAAGATAAATTTATGATGAAAGGAAGAATTGACGTGCCCAAATTGATTATTTCTGAAGCAAATCCATTGAGAGGGACTGTAAGAATAAGTGGTGCAAAAAATTCTGTTTTACCCATAATAGCTGCATCTTTGTTAGGTAACAGAGAGAGTATTATTGAAGAAATTCCGTACTTGTCTGATGTAAAAGTGATGTGTGATTTACTTAAATCATTTGGGGCAAATGTTGAGTTCTCAGATAGTAAAACCAGATTGAGAATAAATTCAAATATAATAGACAATACTACAGCTCCTTACGAACTTGTAAATAAAATGAGGGCATCTGTTCTTGTAATGGGCCCGTTACTTGCAAGAATGGGCGTTGCAAAAATTTCTCTTCCCGGAGGGTGTGCAATAGGTTCAAGACCTGTTGATCTTCATCTTAAAGGGTTTGCGGCTATGGGAGCAGAAATTACCCAAGGTCATGGATATATTGAGGCAAGGGTAAATGACCGGCTAAGGGGTAGTAAAATCTACCTTGACTTTCCTAGCGTTGGTGCTACCGAAAATATAATGATGGCTGCAGCACTTGCAGAAGGACAGACAATAATTGAAAATGCAGCAATTGAACCGGAGATAGTTGATTTAGCGACATATTTGACTACAATGGGTGCCGATATTAAAGGTGCAGGTACCGATACCATAAAAATAAATGGAGTTGACTCTTTAACGGGGGCAACGCATGCTGTTATTCCAGATAGAATTGAAGCCGGTACCTTCATGGTTGCAGCTGCTATAACAGGTGGAGATGTCAAAATAGAAAATATAGTTGCGGATCATCTTAAGCCTATAACTGCAAAGCTTAGAGAGGCAGGAGTTGAAGTTTCAGAAGAACTTTCGAGTATACACATCAAGTCTGATGGGAATATAAAACCTATAGACATTAAAACTCATCCTTACCCGGGTTTTCCTACAGATATGCAGTCACAAATGACTTCCCTTATGACAAGAGCAGAAGGCACTAGTATGGTTATAGAAACAATATTTGAGAATAGATTTATGCACCTTGCTGAACTAAAGAGAATGGGTGCAAATGTGAAGATTGAAGGAAGAAGTGCTATCATTGAAGGAAGATCCCAATTGACTGGTGCGAAAGTCAAAGCTACAGACTTAAGAGCGGGTGCAGCACTGATTTTAGCTGGCCTTACGGCTGAAGGTGTTACAGAAATTACTGATATTGAGCATATTGAAAGAGGGTATGTTAATATACATGATAAGCTTAAGGAACTTGGAGCTAATATTGAAAGAGTTGAAGAAGATTAATAGTGTGTAAATAATTATAAAATAAAAAGCAGTCCAAACCTATTTTAAATTGGGTTTGGCTGCTTTTTTTTGCTTAAGTCTTTTATTTAAAGCCCTAATAATAAGACTAAATTAATATTAGGAAGTTAAAGAATAATCCAGGTACATCCGTCATATCTATAAAGATAAAACCAAATAAGATATTATACTTACGCTATTCCTAAGAAAATGTGAGAATGGGGATAACTATGAAAAAAGTAATTTATTACATCGTAATTATGATTGTTGTTACAATAATTCTTCCTATGTTAATTGTAAGAGGTTGCAGTACCGTAATTGAGGAGGTTAAACCAAAAGTAAAAGTCGAAAAATCAGAAGTGAAAATAAAAGTATATATAAAAGACAAAGATAAGGTAGAAGAAATGTCTCTTGAGAATTATGTGAAAGGTGTTGTTGCAGCAGAAATGCCTGCAGAATTTGAGATTGAAGCACTAAAAGCTCAAGCTGTTGCGGCTAGAACCTATGCTTTTAGCAGAATTATGAACCTATATCCTTCTAAAGATGATACCCATAAAGGTGCACATATCTGTACTGACTCAAAACATTGTCAGGCATGGGTGAAAAAGGAAGATATGATGAAGAAATGGAGTTCTATGAGTGAAAATAGGAATTGGAAGAAAATTGAGACAGCAGTAAAAGAAACTGAAAATTTCATTATATTATATGATGATAAACCTATTAACCCACTATTTCATGCAAATAGTGGCGGAAGAACCGAGAATTGTGAAGATGTATGGGAGGGAACCGAGGTTCCATATCTAAAAAGCATAAAGAGTGATGGGGACGATGATGATCCCGGTTTTGAGGTTGTTACTGCCTTTAAAGAAGAGGATATTATTGAAAGTTTAAAAGCTGATTATCCTGAATTATCTCTCAGCGAAGCTGACTTGCTAAGCAATTTTAGTATATTGGAGCTTTCAGAAGGTGGAAAGGTGAAGAAGTGTAAAGTTGGTAATATTGAACTTAAGGGGACAGATTTAAGAAAAATACTCTCATTACGATCAACTAACTTTAAAGTTGAAAAAGGAAAAGAGGGTGAATTGAATATTACCACAATAGGATTTGGACATGGAGTTGGTATGAGTCAATATGGTGCAAATTATCTTGCAAAAAACGGAGGCTCCTTTGAAGAGATTCTAAAGTATTATTATAAGGGAGTATTTCTGGGCACTTGTAGCAAAGCTAACATAGGTTAAGGCCTTTTTGAAAGCAACTCTCAAGAAAAATTTTAGCCTTCATGTATATTGTTGCCATATGCGGAAACAATAATATATGGAGGTGGAAAAAGTGAATTTTAAAAAGTTATTTCCAGAAAAAAAAGAGTCGAAGAGTAAAGTTTTGAATTTTTTTGATAAAAAAGGTTTTTATGTGGTTTTAACCTTATGTATTGCTATTATAGGAGTAACAGCAGCACTGATAACTTCAAAGAACATTTCATCGTCATGGAATTACACAGATGATGGAGTAATTGCCGACCAACTCGCAGGTGATATTTCTAGTAATGAAAGCAGTATAAGTATTTCTTCAGTTCCATCAGATTTAGATTTGATAGGCCAAGCACAAACTGAAGCGCCTAAAGCAACAAGTGGGGTGACGCCGGAAAAGCAAAATTCAAAAGCCACAGCTGAGCCGAAAAAGACAAATAGTACACAGGAGCCTACAAAGACGACACAGACTCCAAAGAATAACAGTAATTCGAAAAAAGCATCGACAGACATACAAGAACAGGCAGTAAATGCTGCCGAAAACAAAAAGTTTTCAATGCCTGTATTTGGAGAAATATCTTTTGAGTATGCTCAAGATAAGTTGGTATATTCAAAAACCCTTGATGAGTGGAGATCACATGCCGGTTTGGACTTGAAAGCCGATAGGGGAACACCCGTAAAAGTAGTGGCTGAAGGTGTTGTTACAGAAATTAAGAATGATCCTAGACTTGGAGTAACAATAATTGTAGACCACCTAAACGGATTAAAAACGGTCTATGCAAATCTTACAAACGGCGATATGGTATCACCTAACCAAAAAGTCAAACAAGGCGAGGTGATAGGTGCTGTTGGAAATACTGCAAGTTTTGAAGCAGCTGATCCGTCACATCTACATTTTGAAGTACTTAAAAACAACAAGAATGTTAATCCATCTGATTATTTGCCTAAGAAGGCAAACTAAAAAACTTGATAGACTTTTTAGTACAATACCATTAAAAACCTTTTCTTATGAAGCACTTGTAAGAAGGGGTTTTTTTGATATTGAGTAGTCTATGTTTTATGAACTGAACTTTTGTTATGAAAAAAGACTTTGTATATTTTAAGCTTATAGGAAATATAATTGATTAAGGGTTTAGCATTGACAATACTGATTTATTTTTATAGAATTGTTTTATAAGGTGATTCAAAAAATAACTGGTCAATGGGTGATTCAAAATGGTTGATTTTATTAGGTTGGAACCCTATATATTGGCTAATGAATATTTCTGAAACACCTAATAAAATACAAATGGGAAATATTTCTGTTGTTTATTAGGGTATGTAAATATAAACTATGTCATACTAAATATAGTGATTGAATTGTAGTTTTATTTAGCAAAGCTTTGTTGCAAAATATGAAATAATTTGTTCTATTCTTTTAATTACATAATATAGCGTAAACATACCGTTTTTTCGATTATTCTTTGTACATTAGTGTATTTAGACATAATTTATAAGGATTATCTCTAAAAAAAGACAAGGGGGTAATGAAAGAATGAAAAAGAAAAAGTGTATTACGCTTATTGCACGTTTCTTATATTTTAGCATGATTCTAGCTTCAACGGTCCTTTGTCCTATTGGATTTGATAGGATAGAGGCAGCAGAACAAAATAGCTTTGCAAAGCAAGTGGAAGATGTTAAATACAGAGCCAAATCGTTGCCAGTTCTTATTCTATCAGGTACATTTGAAAGAAGTAAGGACATAATGCAAGGTGATGTTAACAATGATGGTGGTGTTAATAGCATTGACTTTGCACATATGAGAATGAATTTGTTAGGAATGCAAGGCAGTGTACTTACAGAAGATAATGTTTTAATAGCAGATCTTAATATGGATCGGAAATTTGACAGCCTAGATTTAGGGGTTATGAGGGGATATCTGCTAGGTAAAATAAGTGGGTTTTCTGAAGTTGCTGCTACACCAGCGAAGACGGTTGCACCGGCTCCTGTACCAACACCTAACAATCCTTCAGATGGTGATGATTTTACAAATAGTATTGCAAAGGCATCCTGTTATGTAGCAGTAGGTGAGGAAGTCAATGGAAAGTTAAATTTTGCAGGGGATAAAGATTTTATGGTCTTTGAGCCTCCTGTTAATGGGAAATATAGAGTAGATATATTTACAAATCTTGATTCCACAATAGGGTATTTATATGTGGAAAGAGTGGAAGGTTTAAATTATTATTATAATAGTTTTAAAACATATTGTTCGAATGAAAGCTACTATATTGAAGAAAGTTTATCTGCGGGCACAAAATATTATCTTGGAATTAAGAGTTTAAGCGGTAAATCGTCTCTAGATTCATATACTATTAAGATTTCAAAGCTGAACTAAATAATAAGGTCATTTACAAGTTGTTTTTTGAAATGGCCTAACCTAAGCTAAAAATAATATTGATAATATAAAAGGATAGGTGTTGTAATTCCTATCCTTTTTTGTGTTTTTTGATCAAAATGGCCGGTGTATAAGCATTTTGGAAAGTTAACAAGGCTTACTTCAAGTCACTCCACCTTAGGATATTTGAAGATGCTTTGTACCAAGGATTATTTTCATCCGGAGCTTTTGAAATAAAGACCTTATGTTTTACTGGGTCAGCCTGTATCCATTCCTGATTACCAATGTATACCATGGTGTGAACTCCGCTTGTGGTTACCATAATGTCGCCCTCTCTTATTTTTTCGTAGTCAGTGCTGTTTACAGTCTGATTTGATAAAATAAGAGTAGTGTGGTTTTTGTATTCATTTCCAAGGGCTTCGGCAGATAGGTCGTTGAACCACAGATAAATACCTTTTCTAATATATTGTGGACTGATATTAAGAATTCCTAAACGAATATACGTATCGATAAGGCCACGCCTAACAAGACCGGAACAGTCAATTCCTAAGGACGTTTCGCCACCCCATAGATATTTAGTTCCGTCATATTTTTTCAAAGAACTTATATACTCGGTTCTGATAACTTCTTTATCTATCGCAGGGCCATTAAAACTTAGAAGAGTGAATAGTATAACTGGAAATAGAATAAGAGTTATCTTAATAATTTTGTTTTTACGGATTAAAAATATACTATAAATCCACAAAGCAATTAAAGACATTATCATTAAAAGATTTGTAGAGGTACGGTTAATTGGGTTTATGAATAACACTATCGTTGCAATAATTAACAATGTAATAGCAATTATATGATAACGCTTTGGGACCTTTTTCATAAATATGCAACTCCTATCTTTCCTTTTTACAATTATATCTTATTTTCTTCAAATAATAAACTTCAGTGAAATCATTCTAAGAAAACAACTGGTCGATTGCTATTTCAGAAAAATTAATTTGACAGGCTTTGTGACCTAAATATTGTATAGGTTATTTTTTGAAATGACCTTATGGGATTAACTGAAATAAACATTTACACTCATAAGGTCGGCCGTCAATGCATATATATTATTGTGGAATTGGATAATTAGCCTAATATACAAAACAGATAAATCTTTTTAATCATCATAATAGTATGAATAAGGGGGGCATGGTCATTGAAGGGTTATATAGAAGAAAGGGCGGTTGAACTTGCTAATTACATTATTGAAAGCAAGTCAACTGTTAGAGCGACCGCAAAAAAATTCGGGATAAGTAAAAGTACTGTACATAAGGATGTAACTGACCGTCTGCTACAGATAAATTCAACCCTTGCGGAAGAGGCAAAGGCGGTATTAGATACAAACAAAGCGGAAAGACATATAAGAGGCGGGTTAGCAACAAAAGCAAAATATAAGGG
>CAYXPB010000164.1:0-11617 GCA_964466645.1 uncultured Acetivibrio sp.
TAAAGGCATTACATTACCAGTATCAACACCTGCAGGAATATTTGATGTATTCCCTATAAAAGTTCTCAAAGGCTTTGTGAGAATAATGTCTCCAAATGAACCAAGCTTAGCCTTCTGATTTGTGAATTCATTTTTTGTAATACCAAGAATCCTACTAGTGTCATTTAGCTCTACATCGGGTACATTACGATATGGTTCTCCCAATACTATGTTTCTAATATTATTTATATCAGTATTGCTTCCAACCTTAATTACTTTGTTTATTCCATTAACCTTTTCGGTATACCACAGGTCAACTTCCTGCTTCCCTGTCCCGTCTTTTTTTACATAGTAAAATGTCGGTTTTATACGCACACAGTCTTTGTCATTGAAGTAATTACCTATCGTAATAAGGTCATACTTGATTTTATAACCTTTCTTTATTACTCCAAGATTGGTCTTCGTGGTATGGCTTCCATTTAGCACCGGCAATGTGAATTGTTCCTTATTACCTCGAACTTGACCATCCTGATCTATACCACCAACCCAATAGTAATTGTCGGAGTGTTTTGAGGACTTTGTATCGGTTCTAAACACCCCTGCCCAATCGGGATAATCGTTTATATCTGTAAGCTTAAATCCATAAATACGTCCGATTACTCTCACAGGGATTTTCTTTTCTGCTATATAATTAGCATAAGATATATTCGCTAAATCCTGTTTCAAATTAGCGTTACCTGGTGAATTAATCGTAATTGCCCGGCATTCCACTTCATAATTATTCTCGTCCACCCATGTTGGAACAGTTACATCAATAGTATCAACACCCACCGGCATATGATATTCCTTACCCGCCTTATAAAACTCTTTATTGATGTAAACATCAAAGGGGAATTTTACAATTCTGTCTTGAGTGTACTTTTTCAAATCTGCTCCAGCATAGCCTTTTTTGTTTATGTACTTGCCGATAGTTGGGAAATTCAACTGTGTAGTCCTTCCCAAAATCATTGCTGCTCTTGTGTTATCCGGTTTAAACTCTTGATTGTGAGTTGTATCACTAGTTATTGTGGGGTCACACACAACTGGTGTATGTACTATTACATTATTTACCCTTATTCCTTCAACTCTTTGATCCTGTGTTGCATTTATACTATTAGGTTGCAATGTGTAATAGACTGAACCAGTGCTTCCATAGTCGCCGTTTAAAGTTTTGGCATCAATTTGAAGTCCACTTTTGAACAAAACGTTATTGCCCACCATCTCTGCCTTCGGCAATTCATTTGGATCAGGCGAATCCCCATTATCCCCCAATCTACCATCCAGCACTTTATATCCGTCAATTACAAATTCGTCATTTCTGACTTGAAGATTAATATCTCTATTAGCATCCTCTGCAAATTTAAGCCAATCTTCTCTTTTTATTTTAGGATAAGAAGGTTTTTTATCTTCTCCGTATATTGTTTCTGCTGTCAATGTAACCACTTTTTTTTCAGGAGTTTTAATATGGTTATCTTCAACTCCATGTTTCAACACACTAAAGGTAGGCAAATAATAATTAACTGGCTCAATTGTAACACTTCCACCAGGAAGACAATTATTTCTAATCAATGCCTTTTTTATACCATATACAGCCATAGTATCTATAACATGATAACTATATGATTTGGTAGCATCATATTCAAATGAAATCATTTTACTCTCGGTATTACTTCCACCCCACCGAAGTGTATATTGTTGCTGTACAGTAATATGATCTTTATAAGTTACATCACCAGTCATATTAGTAGTTCTAAAATCAAGCAAATATTCTTCAGTTTTTATATTAGCATATAAGGATTCTGTAGTTGGAATTCCCTGTAAAACATTAAACTTTTCCGAACCCCTCTGGTCTGCACTCAAATTGCATTGTGCATTTGATGTTCCCTGTTGTCCAAGATATATCAATTTCGTCTCTTCGTCTAGATACGGTATGTTTTCATCGTTTAAGTCAGCTAATTCTTTACTATAAACTCTAACCCTACAAGTAAGAACAGATTGAGAAGTAGCTTTATCAACATTAATTGTTACTTTGTCACCTTCTTGTGGAACTTCTTTATACACCCCGTCACTCAAAACCCAAAATCTATGACTTGTTATATCCGCATCTTCCATCTTTGGCATGTCGAGGGTTTTGTATCTTGCTCTTGATTCACTTGCGTCAAGGGTAACTTCTACTGAAGTTGTAACTCCCTGTTGAACAATTCTGGGATTTGCAGTTGCTGTGAGAGCCGCATCTATAAATCCTATACCTGAATCCAATGGATATAGTAATACTGATTTATTGAAATGAGTTTTTAAAACCTCTTTATTGATCCAACCCCTAGCGTCCCTAATTCCTTCATATGTATCATATACTTTGCCAGTTTTAATATACTTTGTTCCACTTACTTGAAGAGACCCTGATATTTTGCCATAATCATTAACTACCATTAAACCATCTAAATATACATATGTACCTTTATACAAATCCTCTGCCCAATCAGAATAAGCTAGTTCAACTTGGTCATACAACATTCCTGAATCTATTTTACTTATTGAGACCATATATCCCTCTTTTATTTCAGGATAATCCTTAAGCTCAACACCGTCATTTTCGTTTCTTATCTCTGAAACTTTCATCAATGGTAGTATTACAGAATTATTTTCTTTGCTAATTTTTTCATCATCACGTTTTACTGTATATCCAATAGTGCTATACCTAACTTTAGTTGTTGCTATTTTATCATAATTTGTTAGATATATACTATTGTTATTTGCAGTTTCTACTGTCTCTCCTTCCAATAAAGAATCTATATTGCCTCTCCCAGGATTCATACCACCTGCAAGTACAGTCTTTTTGCATGAAAATATAGACAGCATAACAACAAAAATAAACATAATAAAAACAAACTTCCTCATATTAACGTATACCTCACTTTACAACTGAAAGAAGATTTTCACCATATACCACCAACAACGAATGCTCCCATCCGTCTTTTTGCTCAAGATTTGCTATTTCAACATCCATGTCACGAGTATGTTCCTTAGCTAATACACTTTCACCAAACGGAAAAAACTTATTTAGCCATTTCATATCATTGCAACTTTCAATAGTATATACAGCTCTTCCTCTTACAAGAGTACGTCCATTACCCACAACTAGTGATGGATCAGTTATGTACTGGAATTTAATTACTATTTGTTTTTCTTTTATCATATCAGCTAAATAACCTAAATGCTCTAAAATTGGTCTACCAACTCCATCTCCTCCATACCATCTTGTTCCGGGCATAAAATACCACTTCAATTTTGATATATATTGCTCTTTATCAAGAGTCTTATAATCGACATTATAGCATATTTCCATATAATCTTTTGCAATGTTCATTCTATCTGTTATTGCATTAACTCCAAATCTGTTAACCATCCACTTATTGGTTTCATAGTATTTTCCTTCAAAAGGATCTAGCTTATATTCATATGTATACAACTCTTCTGGCATATCGGGATTAACTTTATAAAAATCTTGTACATAGGATTTATCATTACCTGTAGTAATAATAACTGTCTTTGTACCATCATTCCATCCTACTTTTGCACCCAATCCCTCCGCAACATATCGAATAGGTACAAACGTTCTGTCCTCCTTAATAATCGCCTTTGTATCCATTGTCTTTATTTCATTATTTACAACAATATCCCTATCGTTAATTCTCAGGCTAATCTTTACTGCATCCTTTGTTATATAAACTTCCTTAAGCTTTTCATTCCATTCAACCTTTGCTCCAAGTGCTTCTGTCACAAATCTTACAGGTATAAGTGTCCTTCCGTTGCCATCGATAAATGGCTTTGCATCCGGGAAGTTAACCGTCTTCCCATCGACTGTGACACTAATTGCTGTTGCTCCGTTTACAGTCAATGTTACACCTACTACAGATACCATTAATGCTACAATAATTGCAAAAACTATTCTTCTCACAAACATTACCCCCATATGAAAATTTTATTTTGTACTAATCTATTAATAATTGGTATGAATAGAACCTAAAAGTCCCTCTATTGACCAATTACAAACTATTTATAATTATTGTACCGTAAACTTAAGCTCCAATCAATTGATATTTTGCAACAATATTAGCACTTACATTTTGTAATTTAAGAAAACATACACCTGTAAATTCTTAAAACATTTACTCTCCTTGTACTGTGTTTATTACAAAAGCTCCAGGATTCGAATTATTACAGTAATCCCTTCTGCTCTTGTCAAAAACTTATTTGAAGCAAAGGTTCCATCCGGCAGTCCTGTTATAATTCCCTTAGAATATACATTAAGTACAGAATCCCTTTGGTTCACTGGAATATCTTCATAGTCCTTTATCTTATCCCTAAACAAATCCAAATCACTATTAGAATCGTTTTCCTCAAGGGTATCCAACACATTTGCTATGATACTCGCCATTTCCCCTCTAGTTATTTCTACTTTGTAGTCGCTAAACACATCTTCGGAAATTATTTTTAAATCAATTGCTTTATCTATAAAAGGTTGTGCCCAATATGCACTATTTTTTTCCAAATCACTATATCCTAAACTGTTAACTAGCATTGTTATAAACTGATCTCTTGTAAGATTGCTGTTAGGTCTGATTGTATTATCGGAAAAACCGTTTACAATTCCCTTTTCTAAAGCCTTATACAAAAATTTGTAATACCAGTCCGACCATTTCACATCCTTGAACTGTGTCCCTGTTTGTATTTTAGGAATACAATCAATATTATAGGTGTGGAGCTTATAATTATATTTATTGTAGATTATAAACCCATCTTTATACGGACTTATTACAAATTTAACACCTATGTCATAGCGATGAAAATCATCATCTTCACCATATACCAAACGATCTACAAATTTCCAATCCTTTGCATTATCCGAAACATATACCTCTGATTTTCTTGTAATTACAATATAAGTTCCTGACTTATCATTATATGATAAATATTCAAAATCCAGGCCTTCTCCTACTTCAACTTTTTGGTACTTTTTAAAATCTTCTGTTATAATAATGTCATTCCAAGAAAAATCATACCAATATTTTTCACCTTTTCTCACATCATATATTTCAGTTCCTGCAATAACAAACTTTTCACCATCAAATTCAATATTTGTTAGATAGGTTAAAATCGAATCATTGAAATAATGATCTGTTGTTGTCTTAAAAATCCAATCATCCTTTCCTGATCCTATTAGTACCTTAGCATGTTCCCCTACTACAACTATCTTACCATTGCCATAAGCAACATCATCAAAATTTATATCAAACAAACCTTTATATTCCCAATTAATTAAATCTTTAGATACCGCAATAGTTGTGTCCGTAGTTTGAAAACTTCCTACAGCTACATGGTGCCCAAACATTACATAAGTTTTATTGATTTCATCATACACAATTTCAAAAGGATAACCCCATATCTTCTCATCATTACACTTCATTATTTCTTTGTAATTTATTTCTATCAATTCCCAATTTATCAAATCCTTAGACTTTAAAATTTTATACTCCTGATTAATATTAGTAATTGTTATGTACTCATTAGTATCTTTGTTAAAAATGGGCGTCATATAGCAATGCAAATTTTCAAGTTGGTATTCTTTTTCCTCACTTACCATATCTGTAACCAGAAGTTTGTTGTAATTGCCCTTTGCCTCTGGATTATAATAATAAAAATATGCTTTGTCATCTTTTATAAATATCTTTTGAAATCCTTCTCCAGTCAAATCATCATAAACCTTCAAAAAGGATTCTTTGTTTTCCACTGCTTGCACACTTAAACTATATGTAATTAATACAACTATCAAACAACATACGCAAAAAATCTTTTTCAACATTTATTAGCCCTCCGAACATCGATTAATTAGTATGCTTTCTGTATTTTAGAACTTCCTTAAAACCACGCACTATAAAACAAATATAGGCCTACCTGTTGGTAGACCTAAGCTATGTACTTTTTAAGCTATTATGAAAACAAATTGCCTGAACCTTTTTTAATTTCCTTATCAGCTGCATCATATGCTTTAGCTGTTTGCTCAAGAAAATTGGCATAGGAATTAATTACCTTGTAATAAGCTTCAAAATTATCCTTCAAACCAAGGAATTTATTTATGAAAGTGTTTGCAGCATCACTTTCCCATTTCTTTTTCATATTGTTCATTTCTTTTTCAATATCTGACATTACACCCGTAAAGTTTGTACTTATAGTCTTAATATTTGATGATGCACTTCTCAACTTTTCCGGTGTTACTTTAAATTCTGCCATTTTATTTTACCCCCTTAAACTTTATTTACCTGAAGTTAATTTTTTTGCAGCGTCTTTGATGTTGTTTTCAGTCTGCTCATAAACCCTTGCAGACTCATTTAAAAACTCAACGTAGTTGTCCAATACTTTTTTAAGATTTTCAAATTCAACCTTAAAACCTTCTATCTGTTTTGCATATGCCTGATTCGCTTCACCTTTCCATGTAGTTGCGATTGAACCTACTTCAGCGTACAATTGGTTGTACAACTTCACGTAATTCTTAATTTCTCCATCTACTATTTTTGCAGACTTTCTAATCTCTGCCGGTGTAACATTTATTGAACTTGACAATTTAATCAACCTCCTTGGTTTTTTATTTCATTTTATATTTAGCCAATTTTACTTTTAATGTACTAAATGATTTTTTGCCTTAAAAATTATTTAGTACCTAGTAGTAAAATTTACCCGCTCCAAATATTCCGGATATATTTGTTGTCTTTCATGTTTTTTATTATATAAACATTTTTGAACCATTACAACAGTTCCTGACGAAATGCATGTTTTATGGGATGAAATGCAGTTTTTTGGTATTTATTTACTTTTCATATATTACATTAATTAGAATGAACCTCAAGTTTAGTTCTGTACAAAAGATAACTTTGCAATTCTTCCATTGCTGTCCCTGAATACTCTTCCTGTAAATTTTGCTGCCGGATTTACAAAGGTAGCAGGCTTTTCAATATCTTCAGCATCAGCTATTGTATGTGAGGCTGATTTCAAGGAATCAAGAACTGTTGCATTATAAACATACCAGTTTGTGTGATTTGTTCCACCTGCTTTAGTTGTAACCAAGACACCTACTGCATCACCGGAACTTAGCACTTTATCTATTGCACTGACCACTTCATTACCTGAAACTTCAGTATTATCATACATTAAGTATTCATTTTCAGCTATACGATTCATTTCATTTATTGAACTAACCGAAACTGCCGCTGTATTCTGTCCCGCTTTTAAAACAACCAAACTTAAGGACACTATTGCCATCGTTATCAAAACAGATGCGGCTATCAAAATTGCTTTTGTAGCATTTTCCATTAAGCTCCCTTTCCTTCCTCTATACTTCTAAAGGTGTGTATTGTTTTCACCAAAATTTCCTTTTATAGCTAAGATAATTAAGGATTACAATGCGGACATGGCATATAGCCGTTTCCTGCACACTCAGCTTTACTGTCAAGAACTTTGCTGTCATCAATTATTTTTTCACAGTCATGTTTGTGGTAATATTTTCTAACAATTCCGGGACTTATTTCTATATCCTCTATAACATATTTCGCTGCTTTAACAATTCTTGCACCACCTAATGCATAGCTATTTATCCTCTCTCCTGCCACTCCTATGGGCATACCTTGGAAAAACACCAGCATTCCGACATCATCCACAGTCTTGAGCCAATCCTGATCGGGTATGGTTGGAAGACTGAAGTGGTAAGATATTCCGAATTGTGTTGCAACATCATTGTGTTTATTTATTGCATAATTTATATCCGTTTTAAGGTTATCTATTATAGTTTCTCTTCTCAATTGATCAAAGAGAATTTCATCCTTTAGAAAATCCGGCGACAAACTAGCACCCATTTTTTCTACAAGCTGATCCCTAGTTCCAGTCATTATTTCATTTGTCGTCAAGTTAAGTATTGTAAGATTTGTGTCCAAAGTAAAAATATATACATTATCTCCATAGGTATAGGAGAAAGATTGTTTGGGCTTAGAGACCAACTTCATCTCTTTATCTCCGTCGGAATTATAATACTCCTGATTTGAAATTACATAGTAGCCATCATAATCCATAACTACCATACATGATATATAGCCTTGTAGTTTCATAGCAGCAGTGCTCTCTTCGAGTGCATTGAAGTTAACATACATGGAATTTAAAAATCCTTCAACAGCATCTTCCTTGCTAATTTGTACCTTCTTTCCTGCACCGCCTAAAATCATGTTTGTTACACCATCTTCAACAGCTGTATCAAGTATTCTGTTTATTTCAATCTTTTTATAAGAAGCTATTTCAACATTTTGCGTTTTTATATCCAAAAACAGGTTAAAGGGAAGCGTGATAAGAACAAAAACAATAGCAAGATCAGTTATTTTCATCCTTAACCATCCCCCCATATCTTACATATATTTTTTCGGCATCAAAATTTGCATTGTAAAGCATCTCTTGAATTTTAGTTGCCATTGTCTTGTTCTTGTTATATACAGTCACAGCAAAGTAATCGCCCTTTTCAAACTCATAAACCCTACTTGTACCAGTACTTACCGAAGTATCCGGAAACAAAATCTTTGATATGGTATTATTGTAATAAGTTCTAAAACCGATAACGTAATCTATAGGCAGCGCATCTCCTGCTGGAGACGCAGGTAATGGCACTCCGGCTGTTGGATCCTCATATACAGGATCATATCTTTTTTTTCTATGTTCCATTCTTATCTCATAAATATTATTTGTAGCGGCAAGCCTGCCCGCATACTCCTCGTACATAGAAGGAGTAATGTAGCCAAGATTTCTCACCGCATCAACAAACTTCGATGTTTCGGTCAACACAAATACACGGCTGGTTTCATCAAGCCGCTCAAATTCATTTTTTGTAGGATAAATAAACAGTAGCAGCACTGCTAAAACCAATGCAACTATTTTACTAAACGAATCTCCCATTTTACAATACCTCTTATAATGCCATTTTTAAAAAACAACCCCCACCTATTCCAATTGGTATTCAACTGACTTAACAAGCCCATCATGACCAATGTAGGGTTTTACTTTATATATACCAGCTTTATTTATGCTTGAGTAATCAATAGTATATGGACTTTCATCAACTGTAATCTGTTTACCACTTACACTAATATCAGTCTCAAGCCCATTTAAAATATTTCCTATTATATCTGCACCGGTTACAGTAACATATTCCTTCTCATATTCTTTACTTTCCATAACATCCTTGTCACTGTTTATATTACCTTCAATTAACTCAACAGTATTTCTCGATGCCGGATTTAAAACAAAAAACAGAGATAATGCACTTATAAAAACCATAACCATAAATACATCATACAGGAAATCCGCTAAATTTTCATCCATCTTAAATCATCCTTTATTTTGCTTGCTGTTCAAAGGTCACTGCTACTATATTCCCATTGTCGTTTCTCACAACCGTTCCTTTAAATACGCCGGCTGGATTTATATTATTTGGATCATTATCTTCCTTGTAATATCGGTCTGCTTTAGATAAGTTATCAGCATTTGATGCATCATGAACATACCATTTTGTAGATCCAGAATTTGTTTTAACACTAACCCCTACAGAATCACCTGAAGAGTTGCTAAGAGATTCTATAAGTGCAATTACATTGGCTCCATTTGTTTTCTCGCCATCAAATTTTGTAAAATTAGCCGTTTTAATATCTTCAGTGAAATCTATAATTTGTTGTCCTGCCTCATCTACCGGTTTTTTTGCTAAGTTAAAAACAAAAACTGCCATAGAAACGATCGCCATTGTAATTACAATTGATGCTGCAATTATTATTGCTTTGGTTGAATTTTCCATAATATACCTCCCAATATTCTTACATTTAAATTAATTGACTAATAAACAACATTCATGTTACCTGAATAATTTAACAACTGCTTAATACTTATTAATAAAAACGGTAGAAGGATGTATAAAACTATTGTAGCTATAAGTGGTACATAGGCGATTGCCTTGCCCCACATTCCTTTCCTATTTACCGTTATCTCATTATCTAATTTTCTCTTTTCCTGATAGTACCCCCTTTCAACTTTTAATTGGTCAAATGCCCTTACTATTGGTATTTTATCAGAAGCAGACTGCAGGTTTTCCACAATTCTGCTAAAAGGAACAAATGGTTCGTCAATTTTTAACTGTTCTAGTGCTTCTGCATCACCATTTTCAAAGTTATTCAAGCACTTGCTTATGGAATCCTTGAATATATAAGAAAATTGTTCCATCCATCTTAAAATGTCTTCTACTGAAATTCTTTCAATATTCATAAGCATTAGTATAATAGCATGAAACTGCATAACTTCGTCTTCCATATTCATCTGGATAACTTTTTTTCTAAATAACATCAACCAATAAGGTATATTATAACACAATGCAGAAATCAATAAAGCAAAAAGAAGTTCCCACCATTTAAAATATTCATTACGGTAGTCCTTAAGCTTTTCCATAATCCTCTTTGCTGCTATACCTACTAATTTACTATCACTTATTGTGCCCTTTTCTAAAACGGCTTTTTCTACTTCCTCATAAACCACCTTTTTATTTTTATAGCTAAGAATAATCTCCCGATCCATCTTGATTATCTGTTCTTCAGCACTTTTATCAATTACTTTTTCTTCCTTCATTAAGCTTTCAGAATTATATAATATATTGTGCTTAGCTATCGAATGAATATTTACAAATACAAGTACACTTATGCTAAGAGCTACAAATAGATATATCATTCTTCTAAGATAAAAATGTTCAACTCTTTGATTCATTCCCACTACTTTCATAATTTCAGTATATTTTATTGCTTTGTTATACTGCTTATTTTTTATTATAGCTATAAATCCTCCAACTAGAGGTATATTAAGTAGCTTTTCAAAAAAAACATTATCATTAGTATTGTGCTGATAATCACTCTTTAACATATTGATCAACCTGTACGAAAGTATTACCATCATAAACAATACAATTTGTACTACAAAACCATAAGGCCCATGAAAATACTCCTTCATTTCAGGAAAACTGCTAGTTCCCCATTTTTCTGCAGGTTTCAAAGCAAATATTGGCGCTAAAGCTATTATGGAAAGGCTGTTGAACAGATAGTCTAGTTTCTTACGCCTTAACATCTCCATATTAATTTCTTGCTTTAGATAATTGAGGTTTGTCAAAAACATCGACTCATTATCAACTATCTTATCACCGAATCTTTGGACAATATAACAATTTGCCAAAAAAGCTTTGAAAAATTTATTAGGTGCAAGTTCATTGTACTTTTCTATCTCATCTTCCGGATCGTCAGAAGTTAGTATCTCATACATCTTATTTGCATGTACCGACATTTCGTATTTACAATCATTTATAGCATCATAAACCGCTTCATCTATCATACCGTGCTCATGATAGTGATGCCTTACATCACCTAAAAACTTATCAAACTGTACTAACAGTTTGTTTTCTATCCCATCTACAAGCATTGCAATAAGCTGATTATGCACAATAGCAATTGTAATGAGCGCAATTAAAAAGTAATAAAGA
>CAYXPB010000165.1:0-4908 GCA_964466645.1 uncultured Acetivibrio sp.
ACTAGTTATCATAACACCTTTTTTTCTATCTTTAAAATACATTGCATTTACCGGCGTAGGTTTTGCCCAACCAAAGTGTATTAAGAATATCATCAACGTACCTAATGGATCAAGATGTTTTAAAGGATTTAATGTAATTCTCCCCTGATCCTTAGCAGTAGTATCACCTAAACGATACGCTGCATAAGCATGAGCGCATTCATGAATTGAAATTGAAAAAGCAAAAACTATAAATGTTACTATAAAATCAAATATAAAACCCGATAATTTCTCCATTGATTCTCTCCTAACCCAGAAAATTTTCCCTGACATAATTTATTTCATCGTTATAAGTAAATATTTTACCATTAATCTTCTCTTTAAGCACCCTTTCCAAAATTATTTTAATCTCAGGTCCAGGAGCTATACCCAATTCCATTATATCCCTTCCTGTTATTTCGTTCTTTATCAAACTCAAATCATTGACATATAAAAGAACTGCATCTTTTACCCTATCGTCAAATATAAGACTCATAACATACAGACTTTCTAAAGACAGCCCCATAAACATGCTATAAACATCATAATTTGTGGGCTCACCCTTTAAAAACAATACAGATGGTTTTAAATCTCTCACCCTTATAAACCTTAGAATTTCCTCCCTGTATTCCCTTGTATGCCTCATTCTGTCTGCAAAAACAATAACCTTGTCCACACTCATTTTTGAATACAGTACCAAAAGATATATAAGAATCTTATCAATATTTTTCTTATTAATCAAGTTGTTATAAAAATCCTCATAGTCTAAATCTGCCTTTTCAATAAGCCTTACCAATTCCTCGGTTATTTCAATTTCAGGATAAAGCTTTTGAAGCAAACCTAATTCCTGAAGCCTTTGAAGCATTTTAGAAGTGTTCTTTTCCTTTAGAATATGAAAGAATTCTGTATTGAGCCTCTCTATGCTCAGTTTATCTAAAACGCCCGAATTTACAGCATTCACCGCAAACTCTTCAGTCTTTTCATCCATCAAAAAACCAAATCGCTGTTCAAATCTTACTGCCCTGAATATTCTAGTGGGATCCTCAATAAAACTTAAATTGTACAATATTCTTATTAGCCCATCGTATAGATCCCTTCTACCTCCATAAAAATCAACAATTTTTCCGAGCTCTCCACCGTTTAGTTTCATTGCTATGCAGTTAATAGTAAAATCCCTTCTGAAAAGGTCATCTTTTATAGACCCCATTTCTATGCTTGGAAGGGCACCAGGAAATTCATAGTATTCCTTTCTCGCAGTCACAAGGTCAATTTGTAAATCCTCATTAATGTAAGCAAAAGCTGTTTGAAATTTTTCATGAATTGTAATTTGTGCCTTAGCACTAGTGGCAAACTTTTTTGCAAAAGCTATTGCATCTCCTTCAATTACAATATCTATATCAAAGTTTTCAACTCCAAGTATAAGATCTCTTACAAAACCTCCGACTACATAAGCATTCAAACCTTCTTCATCGGCAACTTTGCCTGCCATTTCAAGAACTTCCCTGATCTTTTTGGGCAGCTCTTCAAGCTTATAGCTAAGGTTATCACTGGTGTATTCCTTGCCTATTTCACTCCTATCACTTTCCTTTATATTCTTACCTTTATACTTTCCACCGTATAGAGCTCTAATTATATCTGTCCTTGTTACTATTCCTGCCATTTTACCATCTTTTAGAACCGGCAGTCTTCCTATACCATGATCTGCAAATAATTCACGAACCTCTTTAACAGACTCTTCTGAATCAACGGTAACCACATTTTTAGACATATAAGATTTTACGGGAGCATTTCCATATCCATGAGCTCTTGCTTTATCTATATCCCGCCTTGATATAATTCCTGATATTTTGTTTTCATTGACTATAGGCATTCCCGAGTGTCCAAATTTCAACATGATTTCATAGACCTCATCTATAGTTGCACCCTCAGAAATTGTTTTGACAGGTGAGCTCATTATATCCTTCACCTTCATAACTGGTCTTATATTTTCCTTTACCACAGACTTTATTTCATTATATATTTTATTAAGGTCCGACTCATCGGATTTGGCAGACCCTGCTCCTTTGTGTCCTCCGCCTCCTATTAATCTCATTATCACACTCAGATCAATATCTTTAGTCATGCTTCTACCAATTATGTAAGTTTTCTTTCCCATTTTCATTATCGAAAAAAGAGCATCTAAATCCCTTTCCTCTAGTATCTTTCGAGTAAGATACGCAGCATCATCAATATATTTATCTGTCTCTACCAATGCAAACCCAACTTCATTACCACATAAGGAGTCAATAATAATGTTTTGATTCATACTTTGCGACAATTCTTGTTGTGCTGTTGACAATCGGTTTAGTGTCAGATACTCAATTACCGAAAGGTTAGCTTCCTTTTCGAGAAGATATGCTAGAGCATAAGCATCCCTTGCAGTAGTACCAGAAAAAATAAGGGAATTGGTATCAACATATATTCCTAATGCTAGAATTGTTGCCTCTACTGGGGATATTCCAATGGCTCTTCTCTTAAGTTCTTCAACCATTATAGTAGTATTAGCTCCTACTTCCTCAATTCTCATATTTTCCGAAGTAATTTCGTTATCACAAAAAATGTGGTGATCATATATAATAACCTCAATACCTGGCTTATTTACGAAGTCTTTAAATTTACCTATTCTAGCAGATGAATGAGTATCAACAATTATTATCCTTGTAAGCTCTTCAACTTCAACTTCCTTCTCTTCAACAAAGTTGAATACATCCTTGTACATGTTTATAAATTCTCTAATATCTCTTACCACATTCATAGGAAGCACCAACTGTGCATCGGTAAAGATGTTTTTTGCCGCAAGCATGGATGCAAGACAGTCAAAATCAATATTATTGTGTCCTACAATTATCTCCATATAATTCACTCCTCTTCTTTGGCATAAAAGGCGCACTAAGTACATACACAAAGGTGAAATTCACCAAAAGACTGTATGCAAACAATAACATCGATGTGTTTGTTCCCATAAAATCAAATAAATATGATTCAATACAAATAAAAATCGAAACAGTCTCAAAGACAAACCAGACAAATAAAACTATTCCCCATACAACTCTCGATGCAACATTCCTGTAGCCTACTCTGCCCATTATTAATATAGAAGTACCTACAAGTATTATTGCAACAAAAACATTAAAATATATAGTAGTTACTATAAATACAATAAAATACAGACTGTTTAAGAGTATCCTTTGAAATCTTGTTATCTCATGATAATTCTCCCTTTTATCTTTAATTACAATGGTTCGAACTGTAATAATGGCCACAAGACCTAAAAAGCTTACTCCCAACCATAGCAGTGAAATAAAAACTATGTTAAAGTCAGAAGCAAAATCAAACCTTAACAATTGCCACAACAATCCATAGAATGCAGAGAGCGCTACAATAGATATAATCCAAGGAAGTTCTTTCCTGACAAAGCTTAGAAAAGCACCACGATTTTTCAAGGCTTCCGTGCAGGATATAAGCCAAAGCATTATTACTGCAAGAATCACCAAAATATTAAAGGCTATTATGATCCGAAAATCAATATACTTATTTTCCTTTACCAGATAAGTACTGTTTGCAAGTTCCAATGGAAAGTCATTGAGTTCGACACTCCTAATATACTGCTCGGAAATCTTTCCTATGAAATCCAAGGTTTCTTTACTTACATTTGATATGGTATCCTCTGGAGTATGGAAAAAGTTTTCAGGGTCTACTTTCCTATCGGAATTTGCTGCAATAAAGCCAACAGCAGGTATATTTCTGTCTACAAAAGGACCCGAATCGGTATTGACATCGCCCATTACTTTCAGCTCCACCATTTTTGACATCAAAGAAGGAAAGAAATCTATACCATTTCCTCCAAACCCACCTTCATTATCAATATAGTAGGTTTTCCTACCGTTGTTTGCTATGATATTGTTTGCTAAAACAGTAGTCCAAAGCGGAGAAGACCCCTTAGAACTTGCAAATTGATACAATCCTACTGTGTCCGCATCCTTATAACCTACACAGTCAAGAATCATTGCTAACTTGACGTCTTTTAAAGAATTCTTCCGTGTAAAGGCTTCCGAGCCTTCTAAGCCTATTTCTTCGCCATCAAAAGATACAAACATATAAGTATAGTAGTGTTCTTCAACAGTCAATACTCTCGCAAGTTCGAGCATTGAAGCAGTCCCGGAAGCATTATCCTGAGCCCCCTCCAACGTGCCTAATGTATCTCTGTGAGCGCCTACTATAATTGTCTTCTCACTTTTCCCCTTGCTTACGCCTATAACATTTTTTCCTGTTACTTTTGTAAATAGTCCGTTCATTGAAATACTGCCAAAACCTATTTCTTCATCTGTTGTTTCACCTATTGCTGCCTTAATAAGTTTGTCTATCGATCTACAGGTAAAATCCTCTTTGTACGTTTTAAGACCAAGCTGTTCAAACTCATGGACTACCCAATTCGCAGAATTCTCTGCATTTTCACTTCCAATCTCCCTTTGTGGAAAGTTGATTCCTATATACTTTATATCCTCATAAGCTTTTTCACCTGAGAATTCAAGTTCTCCTTCATAGATTTTCATTTGTGGAAAATCTTTAAGCCATGTACCATTAAAAAAAAGTGGAACAGATATTATAAGAACTGCATACACTGTTAGAAAAGCAAGAAATTTTTTAAAATTCATTTTTTCCCCCAAAATGTTTTATTTAATCATACATCAATTATATCAGATGTATGACAAAAAAGAGCACTTAAATTTAGAAAAATTTAGGTGCCCTTTACCTCCTTTTTGCTGAGCAAAGGTTCCTTCCTTTTGCAAAAAAGTATATCTTATAAATCATCTGGGATAATATCGTTTCTTATAATATCATCATAGTCTT
>CAYXPB010000165.1:4918-11547 GCA_964466645.1 uncultured Acetivibrio sp.
ACTAGATAATTCACGCAGTTTACAATGAAGTCGCGGTTCCCCATCATCTCTCCAGTGTATTGGTCTTGTCCCAATGGGTAGGGAGCAACAGTGCCGGAAGAGTAATCTATATCGTTTCTTATAATATCATCATAGTCTTCTCTTTTTACAATTAATCTTGATTTGCCGTTTTTCACAAGTACAATAGGAGGTCTTGGTATTCGGTTATAGTTGCTTGACATGGAATAATTATATGCACCGGTCGCAAGCACTGCCAATAAGTCTCCCACTTGCATTTCAGGCATTTCTATATCCTTTATCAAAAGGTCTCCCGATTCGCAGCATTTTCCTGCAATGGTAACATTCTGAACCCTTGGTGCATCTACTCTGTTTGCAAGTACCGCATCATACTTCGACTGGTAAAGCGCATATCTTGGATTATCTGTCATACCGCCATCAACCGAAACATAGGTTCTAACATTTTTTATATCCTTTACAGCACCTACCTCATATAGAGTAATCCCGGCAGAAGCAACTATTGATCTTCCCGGTTCCATAACAATGTAGGGGAGTTTTATACCTTTTTCCTCACAAACACTTCTTACAACTTTTGAAACCGACTCAATATAATGATCATACTCTATAGGGTTATCCTCCGATGTGTATTTTATGCCAAAACCACCGCCAAGGTTTAGTTC
Source organism: uncultured Acetivibrio sp. (assembly GCA_964466645.1). Lineage (GTDB taxonomy): Bacteria > Bacillota > Clostridia > Acetivibrionales > Acetivibrionaceae > Acetivibrio. Next base: position 5,596 of record CAYXPB010000165.1, read on the forward strand.
TTCAATGAACTCCAACCACTTTTACATTGCTCATTTTTGAAGCTTCAGAAATTATTTCAAAGGCCTCACCATTTTCTAAAGCAACACCAAACTTTGAATCAATTTGCCCTGTTTGCACAAAATCGTGGGTATGGGCGTCAATTCCCGGCTTTATTCTAAAAGAAATATTAGCAGTTTTTCCATGCTTTTCTGCTATTTCATTTATTCTTTTAAGTTCTTCTCTGTTATCGACAACAATTCGTTTAATATTATTTGAAATAGCAAGTTCCAATTCTTCATAAGTCTTGTTATTGCCGTGGAAATAAATCTTATCCATTGAAACTCCAGCCTTCATTGTCGTATATAGCTCTCCACCCGATACAACATCAAAGCCAAGTCCTTCCTGATCCACTATTTTGCATATTGCCATTGTGGAAAGAGCCTTACTTGCATAAAGCACCATGCCGTTTCCATCGTAATACTTGTCCATAGCATTTTTATACATTCTGCAGTTTTCCCTTATAAGGCATTCATCTAAAACATATAAAGGAGTCCCATAATCATTTACAAGTTCTACACAATCACAGCCGCCAATTTCAAGATGATTTTTGCTGTTAACACTTAACGCTCTTGATACAAACATTATTTCACCTTCCATTTTTAAAAATATTCAAACTTAGGGATAACAAAAAAATAACTTCCTATTATAATATTTTGAAAACATTATCAAATCAAGTTTTTTCGTTATCCCAGAGTAACAACTTATATTTTAATTGTACCTTAATACTATTCTTCCTCAAAAAGTTTGCTTTTTCGAAAAATTTTATTCAAAAATCTTATATTATAAACTTAACAAGACACTTTTTGAGAAATTTGCAGGAACAATAATTAATATTTTTTATGGTAACATTTCTTTATGCAAGAGTCAATATTGAATCTTGCATAATTACACAATTCATACATATTATCTTACCTATATTCATAGTTATAGCCTCCATAGGTACCAGTTTCATTTGAAGTAGTCGTTGTTGCTTGTGCAGTAAACGAGAATAATGAAATCAAAAGAGTAATACTCAATAAAATCGATAATTTTCCCCTTATTTTATGTTTCACGCTAGCATCTCCTATCTCTCAAAATTTGTTCTCTATTAAATACATTATTTGATAGGTATTTTCATTTTCATTCTACTACATCAAATTCAGTTCTTCAATCATAAAACTAAAATCTTAATCTTTGCCCTCTTACACCTTCTATCATTCTGAGTAAGAATTTTACAATACTTTTAATATTGATAATTATATTAATATTTTTTACTTCTTCCTGTATAATAGGATTAAGATTATTAATGTAGAAATCATAGCAAAAATTCTGATAATTTTATATAATTGAAGAGTTGAATTTTATATGGTAACATAAGAAGGAAATGCTTATCCCTTAGTTATTAAAGGATCATGAATAATATAAAGTAAATCTGTCAACTCGACTTTAACGAGCAGATTGATTTATTTATAGCCAGAGAATGGAGATGTTTTTAATGAAAAAAAACGATAGAATTCATTTTGAAAATGAGACTCCCAAAAATCTCTTTTCAAATAGTTTGTCTCGTATTCTTTTTGGATGTTTGTTTATTCTTTTGGTTGTCTGCCTCAGTGCCTGTGGTCGTACAGCGAGCAAATCTAGTCTACTGTCTTATGCAGAGGAAAACTACGGAAAATACGAGCTGATAAGAGAGGAACATTCAGGGAAAGACAAAGACGAGAAAAGAACTCTTTATCTGCAGGATATTGACACGGGGCTGGAATACTCTATTACTTCCAAAATGGAATCACAAGGTCTTGATGGATCGGAGTTCATTTGGTTTGAAAAGAAAAGATCAGATTTTGTTGAGAAGTATAGGAACTATGTTTATGACCTTTCAGAGCGTGAACTGTCAAAGCTTAATACTAGACATCCCGCACAGATAATGTTCAGTGACACATTATCAAATAAAATCATTTTTGACAGCAGAACATCCGATGATGACAGCAAAATCGTATGCAGAAAAATAGGCGAAATCATTGCAAGTAATGACATAAAAAATTTTCTCTCTATTAGTTTCTTGGTTTATTGTGAAAACGAAGATATATGCATCGGATACTACGATTATTCTTCCGACACATTCGAAAGCTATGGACCCTACATAGTTATCGACTATGTATATGAAAATATAGATAAAGACGCAGAATTTCTGTTTTCCATTCCAGGTTGTTTGGCTTCGTATCTCTTGTATGAGGATATAGAAAAAATGGATCTTCATGATGAACTTGCTACATTCTATAATTTTCGCTCTTCCACTGGTGTGGAATTTGTTGCTTTTGACATGAAACATTTCGGTAAGAATGGAATATATTGCGTATCAAAGGACTCTCGGGAGAAATTCATTCTTTCTACACCATTACCTTGAATCCGTATGAGTAATAAAATCTGTCGGTATTTTAGTAAAAATATTATAAAAAATCATTCCTGTGCACTTTCTTTTAATCACTCCATATAAAACAGTTATAATATATATTAATTTTGGAATCGCTTTATGTTAGGTGATTCCAAAAAAACAACTGGTCAATGGGTGTTTCAAAAAAGCTGATTTTATTGGGTTGGAACTATATATATTGACTAATGAATTTTTTTGAAACACCTTATTCACTATAATTTCAAGAATATAGGGCAAGCTGGGTTATCAAATACTGAACCCAACTTGCCCTAACTGGTGTATATAAAGGTTAATATAAGATTTATTTTTTGTTATTTACCACCACAGCATTGATAAGATTCATAAAAATCTGTGCAACACTTGCTCTATTCGCAGTAGCTTTAGGTAAGTAGTTATTGTTACCACTACCTTGTATAAGTTCCATTCTTTTCATTTCAGTCACTGAGTCTTTCGCCCAAACACTTACGTTATCATCATCTGCAAAGGATGTAATACTGTCGTTTGAAGGAAGGGTAATATTTTTATACTTCAAGTAGTTATTCAACATCACCGCCATTTGCTCACGAGTTATGAATTCATTAGGGGCAAATACTCCATCGCCATAACCGCTTAAAATTCCTTTTTCGTTAGCCCAAGCCACTGATGCACCATACCAATCAGTTATTTCCGTGTCCTTAAATGGAGATGTTTTATACTTCGATAAATCCGCTTCGTCAATCTTCGACAATACAGTTGCAAACATTGCTCTTGTCATTCCACCGTTCGGGTCAAATTTCAAGTTGCCTATACCTGAGAAAATTTCTCGTGAGGTAATTGCGGTAATAGTATTTTCTGCCCAGTGTCCCGATATGTCATTGAATACCTTCTTATTATAACGGTATTCATATGTACCATCCTTTGGAACCAAGAATGCCATACTATTTCCAGTAATGCAGCTCCATTTTATTAGAGTTGACTTGCCATTTTCAATCAGGTATGGAATATAAGAGAATAATTCTCCGCTATCCTCATTGCCTATGGTTTTTATAACATAAATATCTTTTGGCAAAACAATGGCACCCGGCACTTTTAGATCATAAAGGTCTTCGATTGTGTCGTTTTCATTGCTTAAATCTACGACACCAATAGCTTTTGCAGTAAGCAGATAATTGCAATTTTTGTTTATATTGAACTCCACATTGCCATTGATATCCGTTGTAGACATACCACAATATTCCAACCTCTTATATGTTTCATTGTAGTAACTCAAATAAATCAGGTTGTCTTTTTGGTCTGTTCCTACAAACCACTTCAGACTAGCTGAAAATGGGAATTTTATATTCTGTGCAAGTGATATGATAGCAATGTCTTTGCCATTAGCCAACTTTGAAAGGTTGTTATCGGATATTTTAGAAACCTTAAGGTCATAACTAGTCCTGTCAGACGAAATATCCTTAATTTTTCTACCGTTTATAGACCAGGTAACAATGTCCATATTTAAAACAATTGTTACATATTTTCCCTTAAGAGCAGTTAATATAATTGTTGGCAAGGCAGTTTCATTTTTCATATCAAAGGTTATTAAATCACCATCTTTTGCATTGTTTATTTGATTTTGCAAAGTCAGCCACGATAAGTCCGATAAAGGAAGAACATTATTACCTCCACTAGCAGGGATTACATTATTGCTTCCGCTATCAGGAACCACATTATTTCCTCCGCCACCAGAACCTCCTATACTGCCTCCACCACCGGAACCTCCTTTATTGTCTTCGTCACCTGAACCACCTCTATTGTCTTCGTCATCAGAATCTCCTTTATTGTCTTCGTCATCAGGAGCTTCTAGATTAATATACTCAAAGTTTGCTGTTATGTTTGTAGAATTTGTGGGCATAGTAAATATAGTATTATCAGCGTTTGCATTAGCAAATGTACCGCCATTAGAAGATATCCACCTTTTGAAACTATAACCACTGTTTGGTGTTGCAACAAGATTTATAGTTTCACCAGATGCGTAGTCACCACTTGTGCCTGTAATTATCTTTCCGCCGTTTTCTGCGGTTACTGTTAAAGTATATTTATTCTTTGAATTTGCTTCGAAAATAGCGGTAATTGTTGTTTCATTTGCAGGCATAGTAAATATAGTACTAACATCATTTGCGTTATCAAATGTACCGCCATTAGAAGATATCCACTTTTTGAAACTATAACCACTGTTTGGGACAGCTTTTAGTGGTGTTTTTGAACCATCACTATATTTTCCATTTGCACCTTTTATTATGCTTCCACCTAATCCAGCTTCGATTTTTAATGAATACGTACCAGATGCAGGAGTAGGCCGATTTCCGTTAAACTTTGCAATTAAGCTATAGTCTTTTTTTACTTGGAAACGATAAACTGCATCGGTGGAAATAAGTGCGTCCTTATCATACCATCCAACAAATTCACATTTTTCATAAGGTATCGCAACAACTTGTGCAAATGAACCTTCGATGTAAGCACCACCACCAATTACTCTTCCACCTTCGACATTATTACTTTCTAATCGTACAGCATACAAGGCTTCTTGTGCTGCTTTACCCATTAATTCTTTTGATGATACTAATTCTCCCGTGCTGCTAGATAAAGCATACTTTGCACTAGAACCTTCAGCAGTATTAACAATATCCTCAGTCGAAAACCTTGGAAGCACACCTGACAATTCGTCTCCTGCAACAATTGGAATATCATAATAATTGACAATTTTCGCATATCCTTGGGTGTTATCACTATACTCATTTACAGAATAATTTAATTTTCCATCTCCTGTAGCAAGAATCCTGACCTCGTAATCTTCATCAGCAGGAAGGCAAACTATTTTTTCGCCATCTTTAGAAAACAAAGAAACTATGGTGCTATCCTTAATTTTCTGAGGTTCATCATTAATAAATTGTGCTACAAGCTTACCTTTTGAGTTATAAACACTAACATCAACGGGGCAATTTATCCGCAATATCCTGTAACAGTCTATAATAACCAATTCTCTTTCTTCCGGATTATAATTTACGTCTTGAACTTGCATCCATGCTAGACATAATTCGGGACAGTGTGCCAGCATCAGTTTGCTATAATTTTCATTACTAAGCAATGTAATCAAATCACTGCCACTATTCATGCCGATTGAAACAACAACAACTCTAGCGATTACGCTGAATGCTTCTGTAATAGAATTAGGTATGCTTCCATAAGCAGGCAGATCAATACCTGCTTCTGTAATACTTTCGTATAAGTATACCAATATAATGGCTTCCGCACCAGAAGTGCCAGTCCACATATATGCTACAGCAATATTCGATATATTGTCATTTACCTTCTTGTCGAAAATATCAAATGCTTTGTCCCACTTGTAGGACTCATATTCCCCCCCCAGAGATTGAGCAATTGCCAATCTAACAGCATCTTGTAAGTTATTTGTATAACTCACCCTTATAGTCAATTGAATTTATAGAGCCATCTTTGTTTAGATCGGCAGCTGCCGAAACAG
>CAYXPB010000166.1:0-11393 GCA_964466645.1 uncultured Acetivibrio sp.
CTCCTCCATAAGCATAGTACACTGTCCATCCTCCATTTACAGTTAAAGAAACATTTTGACTAGATGGAAGCTTGAATTCCGCCAATCCATTTTCTAAAACCTGGGTTTGAGTTGTATTACCATTTACAACAAGCGATATTCTAGCCCGAAATACAACTTGTCCATCGGCAACTGGAGTGTTTGAACTAGTAGCCCGTACGGTAATTTGGTTTTGGTTTCCACGTACACTAATATTACTTCTGTAATTAGCCATTTGGTATGCCCCATAATTTGCGCCAACATCCAATGGAATAAACCCAATTCTATTATGACTTGCATCCATAGAAATTTGGTTACCCCCTTGTCCTGGCGGCCCATTGTTCCAATAAAAACTGTCAAAATGAAAACCCTCAACTACTGTTTCTTGAGTGAACTTACTCAAAAAGTTATCATATCCGGTTCTTGTATAAGCTATCGAATAGTAATGTCGTTGATAATATCCACCCAAATGACGGGCTCCTTCATAATTTGCCCAACCCCTGTTAGTCATTTCCGTAGCCCGCGCTAACCCCTTATCCAAGCCCATCCAGTAAGGCTGTGAAGGGTTGCGCTGCCAGCTTGGCGCCATACCACCATCATAATTATACTCTCCCGCTCCACCAGTGGTATTAGCTCCTATCCAACCCGTCGGGTCGGTATATTTGAGTGGATTGTTAAAGCCATAACTATACCTGTTAAAACTCTGCGTGTAATCGGGCGATTGCACATACCTGTCCGGGCTCAGGAAACGGGCAACTACAGGATCATACACCCTACCGTTCATATTAATTAAGCCAAACTGATCCAGATGCTCATGACCTGTATAGCCACGATCCAGCAGACTATTCTGAGACATATTGTCATATGTCCAATTGTTAGGATTACGACGACGGCCCCAGGCGTCAAAGCTATGCTCCTCCACAATTGCCCCACTGGCATTGGTAATCACATCAAGTGAACCCAAATGATCTTTATGAAGGTAATACATTTGACCTGTTTGGTTTGTCATGATATAAACCGCCGAAGCGCCACTTCCAGTCGTAATATAGTGAATTTTGCGATTCACTACTCCACTCTCTTCCTCGTAATTCCCATGAGCATAGACACGAGTTACTGATCTAGTTCCATCACTAAGAACCATCCTGGTGCGCTCCTGATTGACTCCATAGGTAAAAACCGCGCTATGTGACCCTTCAAGAATTACACTTACCTTATCAAATGATGTGTACTCTACAAGTTGTTCCTTAGATAAGATATTGCCTCCGGGTGAATTAACAGCAGTAACGGCATTTTTTCTTGTTTGGTCATAAGTATAGTCTCCAATCAATGAACTGTTCCCAATATTTCCATTAGCATTATAGCTAAGGCTCATTACAGGATTTCCATTTTGCTTAATCTGAGTCAGCCTATCAAGATTATCATAACCAAATTCTTCTTTAAGCCCCTTCCTTACATTATTCCGCCATTCCAAACTTCCTGTAGAAAGATTCCATTGATAACTCCAATTTTGAACGTTACCGGTCTTAATAGATGTCACAAAACCATAGCGAAAAGTTTGATTGGTTCGCAAACCGTTTCCATGCTTTACCTGCTCAAACTGACCAAGCGCATTCATTTTCTCAGCTTCCCATATTGGAGTATTCGTATCACCACGGAAAACCCCACTAAGATAATGTCTGGCATTATACACATAATTAACCACAAAATCCGAAGGATACGTTATACTTGACAACTGCCCTGCTGCATTATAGGCAACAGACTCGGTGTACGATTTTCCACCTACAACCTCTGTTTTTGAAAATACACGTCCATAAGCATCATAATAATAATGTTCAGCTGCACCTCCTGAATGGACAATTGAACTAATATTGCCCCTACCATAAGATCTAGTGTCATAGGTATAAGTCGTTGTGCCTTCCTTTTCTGTCAGAGTTTTAATTCGGCCCAGAACATCGTAGGTAAGCGAGGTCGTTTCTCCATTTTTGGTTTGTGACATAAGCTCTCCTAAAGCATTATACACATAAGTAATACTACCAATATTAGGTTCTGTTAGCAAATTCTGATTCTGTACATCATCATAACCTATAACAGTAGTGAGGCCTCCTGTAGTAACCTTCACAGGATTTCCAACTGAATTATACTCATAAGTAATAGAACCTCCCCTATCCGAAACGGATATCATTTGTCCCAAGGCATTAAACTGCTGTTTTTTATAATGCTTTGGGGAGGATTCCTCAACAGTCAATCCACTATAAGATATCCTTACGTTATCCAACGGGCCATTGATATTTTGCACTCGTCCGTATGCATCGTAAGAATAACTCTTCACTATTACGTCGGATGGGGAAGCGTAATAAGCTTTTTTCTCTGACGCAATCTGTCCTTTCGAATTATACGATACGTCTTCATAAATTTCTTGACCATCAAAGCCTATGGTTACAGACCGCAGCTCACGTCCCAATTTATCAAAGTAAATCTTAGAACCTGGTGCAGATGTAGAAATCTCTTCTAAATAATAACGACTGTACTGAGGAGAAGAAGATGCCCACTTCAAATAGCTGTTGATAATATTACCATCAGGAAAGGAAGTCTTTATCAACTGGCCTAAACCGTTATATTCATATCTCGTCACCTTACCATTGGCATTGGTAGTACTTAGTACATTACCCGTTTTTGCATCATACGAGGCCAAGGAAGAATGCCCTAAAGAATTGACCATACTCAACTGAAATCGCTTTTTAGAATCATAACCAAAGTTATTGGTTCTTGTGGAGCCAGAACCTGAAACGGTAACTCTGGTCGGCATCCCGGCAGCATCATATTGATATGAGGTAGTTACTGGCTTGGAAGTACCGACCCAATCGACACTACCAGTCAGATTCCCCTTACTGTCATATGCATAACTGATGGTCTTTGAAATAGAAGGTTTCCCATTAACAGTTTCTGTTATGACAGTTTTGCTGGGTTTCGAAGGCAACCAGGAGCCTGCATTCACAAATGTATTTACAACTTTTGAATTCCCAATTCCACTATGGTTAATTAATGATTGCAACATATTTCCATGATTATCATAGCTATATGTCGCTGTTTCTTTTGTGCCATACAAGTGGTTACTCTCAATCACCTGAGAATTGTATGCAAATACTCGTTTATTACCATACTCTTTTTTTTCTAACGAAACAGCTACAGACGACACCATAGCACCACTATACAACTTAGTCTCAACTGATTTAAGATAAGGGAATATGTAAGTAGGATCTACATCGTAATTTTTCGTAGTTCTGAGCTGGTTGGTCGCATCCTCAACGGTTATAGTACCAAATCCTAGTCTGCCTCTGCCCTGCAAATGAAATTTCAGTTCTGCATATTTGTAATTCGTATAGTCGAATCCACCTATTCCATTTTCCCTTCTTATCGTATTTACAACATAGTCAGCGGTTACGGCATCCATAAAAGGAAAGGCGCTATTAGTTCCTTTGGTGTAAATTGTAGTATTTGTTAAGGGAGAATAAGAAAAACTTACCGTATTATTTAACCCATCAGTAATAGAACTAACCCGTTGATTTGAGTTGAGACCTTTTAAAAATAAAACCCCGATATCTGCTACAGCACTACCATTAGTCGCATCAGAAGTACAAAATACATCATCTATTCCATCTCCGTCAAAATCTTCCACTTTCTGAATTCTTAATCGACCAGAAAATGAATTAACAAATAGAGGCTCTGACATATTATCTCCTATACAAAATCGAATATAAACATTTGTAAGCGTACCTTCATGAACAAATTGTATTTCGTCTAAGTATCCATCTCCATTAAAATCACCTTGAGGGTTACTATATTTAACACTTAAGTTCTGCCTAAACCCCTGTCCTGTACTATATAACACACCCGATTTTGTGATTATATCTGTCATTCCATCTCCGTTAACATCAGAGAACCTGACAATCTCCTCACTACTTAATGAATTTATTGCAAACAGCTCAGAAAAGGAAGACCCTTCAAAATTCATCAACACAGCCTTCCCTCTGGGATCAAAATAAAGGACATCTGTTTTTCCATCCCCATTAAAATCTAGAAAAGTTGAACTATGATGTGAGTACAAGGAACTGCAGGTATAAGTTATTGTATTTCCTCTTACTGTTTTATAACAAACATCGCTACTCTTTAAAAAGCCTCCACTACCGGATGTTAACAGCTCTAACCCTGTATTGCTTGTGCTATTACAAGTATAAATTTTCCATAATGATTTTTGAAGATCACTAGTATTTATGAATAAGATATCTATTTTCCCATCTCCATCAAAATCGCCGATAGAAAATTCATGTGCACCTTTCCCACTTCCGAAAACATTCTGACAGTCAAACACTGCTTTACCTTGGAAACCTGTTCCTCTAGAAATCCAAATTCTAATGTTCTTATAGCTCGTCGAAGAAGGCATTACCTCAATCAAATCATCTCTACCATCATTATTAATATCAACTACTTCAAAGCTGGTTCCAAACACATAGGGATTGGAGAAAGTTTGGTTAAAAAGATACTGCTGTCCACTATATAACATAAGCCTCCAAGTCTTAGCAGCATAGTTTAAATCAATACGATCCTGCCTTCCATCTCCATCAAAATCACCATAAGCACAAAAATCCTGCCCATTCGCAATAGGACCATGTTTTCTAAAATAATTAGTTTGAGTATTGCTATTCCATTGGATGACAGTAGAATTATATGCCAACCCCGCCTGTCCTTTTTCTACTATTTCTGAGAGCCTAGTTCCGAAATCATAAATGTAGTTAAATGCATAAGTCTTGGCAACCGTACCTTCTGCACTTACTATTATTTTAGAAAGCGCGACCTTTTCTGTGATCATAGAACCACCTACATATCGTGTCTTGGGGTCAGCAACCCTTTCATATTGAAACTCAACTTTATTATATGGACTTATACTGGCATTTCCTGTATAGTCAATACTGACTAAACGAGACTCTCCTAAAGCCTTATACTCATAATAATTGTATTTTATGTAGTTGCCGTTAGAGTCAGTGATTTTATTCAAATACCATTTCAAAACAACATTGTTACTACTCGCCTCTATTCTGGAATCAGTAGTTCTTCCATATTCCCAAGTACTTCCATCTTTCATTTCAACAACAAAGTAAGATGGGCCAGAGCCTGATTGCCCGTGCGCAGTAATTTTTTTAAAAGTTTCAAACTCAGTACGATATTCTGAATCATCCCTTCCATAGTTACCACTTACAACGACCATACGGTTTCCGTCTATAGCGAATCTATCTCCAAAGTCGAAATTCACAGCTCTAACTCCTCCGTCTGAGTATATATTCTGTCCAACCCTTGTAATCACAGAAGTGGCACTTAAATGCCAGCCCAGACCTAAATCTCCATAGCCAGCCTGGCTATTATAATTAATAGAGATCTCAGGCTCCATTCCTGCCGTGCCCGGAGGAACGAAAATCGGGAAATTAGCAGTCGCTGCACCAGAAGCACTCACGTCTATGAAACTAGGCGAGAAACCAACCGCTTTAGAGCTTAGAACTCTATTTGTAACATCAGGTACTGAACTCTGGGGAGTATAATTTACTGCTGGAGCTATAACCTGTCTTTGTGCATCTATATCAAGCAAAGAAGCCTCACCACCACCACAAGAACCATTTACTCCAAAAACCCTCAATGCCCCCCCCCTAAACGTACTTTGAAACTTTAAAGCTACGGAATTAGTTCCTTGCGAAACAATAGTAGCACCAGCAGGTGGACCCCAAACCAATGTAACATTTGGTATAGCTGGTGTAGAATAAGTAAAAATACGATCTAAATCCTTATCAAGATCGATTAACTGTGTGCCACTGATACGACCTGCAGCAGGAGGTGGAACGAAGACTGTAAAATTCAGACTAGCACTACCTTCTGAAGTGTTCAAAGTAACAGTACCTGCACTCTTATCAATCATAGAGTTCGGAAAGAAAACCTGACAGGAACTCTCAAGAGGAGTTCCATAAATACGCGCACCATTTATGCCCGTCACAGACCATCTATAATATGTAGGATTAGAGAATCCTACAGCCGAATAAGTTACAAGAGTCCCTCTCTGCCCATTAACCGTAACTGCACCACTTAGGCAAACCCCAGAAGTTCCTCTAATGCCTCCAGCGAGTGCCGAATTTAAAACAATAGTCAAACAGAAATACAATAAAAAACACAGCCGTTTCATAATGCAAAGATCATAGGTTAAACGTAAAGGCCTTACTCTTTTATAAGTTTCCATTCTGAAACAAACCCATCAACCATTACTCGCATCACATAAGCACCAGAATTAAACTCAATTAAATCCAAATAATTACTTCTACTAATATCTCTCGTACTCAATAAAAGGATACCACTTAAACTATAAATATTAATTTCACCACTCTCAAATTCACCACCTTGAATTTCAATCCGCAACTCTCCTTTTGTCGGATTTGGATAAATAATGAAGCGGTATTTATCGGTCAGATCTTCAATAATAGGATAAACTTGTTCGACACTATCAGCTGATGCTGAAGAACTCTTAAGTAAGATAACTCGGCGACTTATACGATTACCATGTTTATCGTAACTAAATTCAATTCCGGAATCATCGTATGAACCGAGCTCGCATAATGACAACTCAAAGTCTTCAAACGAGAGATTGTTGTCAACTCCTAAAGTCTCGGTATTAATCGAAGGAAAAGGGAAATTAACACTAATTAAGGAAGCCGGATTCGCTATTGTTGTCAGCACAATAAAAACTAAACGTTTCATAATTGCGTCTATTTAAATGTTAGGCAAATGGTTCAAACTGTTTAACATAGGCTCAAAAACATTACTAATGCAAATTAAAACAAAAAAGTCTATTACAAATCAAAACTAAAAAATAGTACGACATTTTGATCGATTCCTATCACCCAGCGACTATGTCGCAGACCTCTTGTCATCTACTTTCATACAATCTCAAAACCTCTCAATCATAAGAAAGTCTTTCATTTCTAACATAATACTATTCCCAATTGCTGTTGGAACCTTCTCTCCCATTTTTAGTATATCTTTTGCCATTTCAATTGCATCGGTTGCACGCCCCTGCCTCTCATATACCTTAACCAGATAATATCTAGGGAAAATTTTGGAAGGCACAATGTGTAACGCGTTAAAAAAGCTAAACTCTGCTTTATCATAGTTCCCCATTTGAAAGTAGGCATACCCTATGTATGTGTATATGTTAGAATCATTAAGTTTCATTAACAGTCCCTCTAAAACAGCTACTCCTTCACCATACTGTTCAGCTACAATAAGCTCAGATCCATAGTTATACAAAAAATAATCATTATACTTCATCACTGGCAATAACTTTTCATACCTTGCCTTCATACCAGCAATAGGAAGGTTCCTATTTATTTTTTTAAGTTTTTGCCACTCTTTCTCTGCATAAAACCTTGTACCGGAAACATAATATGCCCCGATGATTAGAGCTAATATAAGAAGCACACTTACTCTAAGTGCAATTGATGATAAATGAATACTAAGCTGAACCCTGCTATTTCTAAAAGAAGATATTATGGCCAATGCTATAAAGAAAACAAGCTGAATCGGAATAACATGCATTGGATAAGAAAAGAAGGAAGATATAAGCACAACTACTACTATTGCTTTAGCAATTAAAATTGACACCTTTGTTGCGTTTTCAGCTTCACTATTCAGAAAATCAGTCTTTGAAAAAATGGCAAGCACAAACAAACCTGCAAACAAAAACAGACCAACAACTCCAAGCTCTACGCTAACCTGCAAGAATTCGTTAAAAGCAAAGGTGGAATTATCTGCCAATTGAATAAACCGATCGGCATCATTGGTCGGATTAGCAAAAAACTCAGCCTGTTTATAATTAAATACTTTGCAGAAAGAATTATAGCCATGTCCGACAATAGGTTTATCAACAAAGCTATTACCCGCCAACTGCCATATAAAAAATCTTCCGGAAACAGAATCTGCTTTCAACTTATACACATAAATGACTGAGAAGGTAACAACAACCAATAACAATGTGCCAAATATAAATCTTAAGAACACTTGCCTTCCTAATACTCTATTTATAAAGGTTCTTAGGCTTCCGTTTCTGGTCCAAATAAAAAACATCGTTACGAACAATAAAGAAATCCATGCGGTCCGTGAAAACGAAAAAACAACGACAAAAACAGTGGTCAACAATGCTCCTATGCTCAGCTTATAAAAACCCTTAGTAAATAGGTTCTTATAAAGAACGGCAGCCATAGCAAACGAAACCAAACAGACTAAGAAAATCGCGAATGGGCCAGGATTTCCAAAAGCACCTGTCACTTTAAACAGCAAATGACTACTTACGACTAATCCGGTTAGTTGAAGAAAACCCAAGATTGAATTGCAAATCAGAAAAACAACACTTCCCTGAAACAAAACTATTAAAAATTTTTCTTTCTCCCTTTCTTTAAACTGGAGCAATAAGCTCTTCATAATAAAATACATAACTACCACCAAGAAATGTGAAATAATCTCCTGGGGAGGGGACCGCAAATTGAAATCTTTAGCCACTGACACTGAAGAATAGAGAAAGTATAAAACCACAAAGCAATCCAACAGATTCATCTTCCAGCTAAAGGCTTGCTCAGATTTAAATTCCCCAATCAGATAGAAAAAAACAAGTGGTAAAACAAAGATTAGAAAATACAACTGTTTCGCAATATAATAAGAATCAGAAATAGACTTGTCATCTATTAACGATACCATTAACATAATCACTATCAAGATTGCCGCTAAAACAGGTTGTTTATGAATAGGTTTCATATGATTCAAAATTCGTGTTACCACCAAACTTGTTCCTGAGAATTATTATCATACATAAAAATACGTTCCTGACGCCCTTGTGTATGATTTTTTAATAGCAACAGTGTATTATCCGGAACGTTATGCCAATCAAGATAATATTTCCCACCGATCTGTTTACCCAATGAAACCCACCTATTTGTAAAATAAAACAATTCGTAAACATGACCTAACTCAATTACATTATAATTATTCCTTGGTAAAAACCAAATTCTTTTAGGCTTCCAATCGCTATTTCCTATGTCTAACCCAAGCCATGATCCTGGGGATGCGTTAAAATTAGAACGTATATTTTGATCAAAGGCGTTACTGTATATCGCATCATCATCATCAGTTAAGGCATGTGAATATCCTATTATTTGTCCCTCCAACTTACGAAGTTCTCCAGTCTCCTTATGTTCACCCCAAAATTCTAATTCTGCTAATCTAACACTCGTTGAGTCAGATGATACTAATCTGATAAATTGATAAGCTTCCTGATTATTAAACTCAATCATTTCATACCCCTTTGCACGTGAATTTATAACACACAAATCCTGTAACTCCATAAATTCAGAAGTATTACTTCCTTGTATCCGAGCGCCTTTTAAGTCATCTGCATATTGAATAAATTCCCCACTAAAGGCGAACTTCCTATAGACTCTTACACTTCGCTTAGTACTTAAATCCGGTTTGTACACATGTTGTTTCTCTTTCTCCTTGTACATTACCAGAGGTTTATGAACCAAACTTAAATTTCCCAATTTATAATAGACTGGCATATAGAATGCCGGAAGACCTACGTGTTGAAAATCAACTTTCTTCTTACGGACTATCCCCCATCCAACCGTATTCAATTCCCACCCGTAATTATATGTTGCCAAATATACAATCTCTCCATCAAGCTTATCATCCTCTAGTCTAATCGTCATATGTGTCTTGGGGAAATCATAATCAGATGTTACATCAATCAGACTTGGATTATTAAACAGGGCTACCTCAATTCTATTCTTAGTTAGCGCATTCAAAGCTCCTGGCTGACTGCCGAACATCTCTCTATATACTTTGGTACAAATTGAATTTCCATCGCCCATAGGGATAAGATTTTTGTCATAAAAACGAAAGTTATCCTCTCCGCCATTAAAAGGACGCATTCGACCATCCGTATCCAATAATACATTCCAAGCATGACCGCCGGTATAATTAGTCCACTGAGGAGTAAAGTCTATGGAGACAGGAAGGCCTACGCTCCTCATCACTGCAGTGACAAGAAAATACCTGTGGTCACAAGTACCCCCCATAATCTTAGACATATTTAATACTGATGGATAAAATCCAAAAGAATTAAGATTATCAAGATGAGTCCACTCCTTATACAAATAATTACTCAGGACCTCTACCATTTGTTTGGGATCTGATTTGTCTTGTACAGAATCCTGAAAAGAGATGAACTTATCATAAAAAACTCTCCGCCAATCACTTAACGGCTCATTTTTTATCCTATATGGAAGAATATACTCACAAAATTCTTCAAACGAAACATGGGATGCCCATGGCAATTCCCAAACTTTAAATGCCAATTCAATATTGGAAATTAGAAATGAAGATGAGATGATATCAACATCATTTAGTCTGGAAGTCTTGGCTAACGATATCCCTCCTGATACTAAAGCAAATGAATCAATTGCCAATTTCATCTGAGTATCAACTTGAAAGCGGGCAGCAACAGTATCAGACTTAAGAACTTGTTCTGATATCCTCCAAACTTCATTTCCAAAATCACTTTCAAGCGAATACTTATCAGACATATTGGCAATTAAATAACAAGCAGCTTTGAATTTGACCTTCTCGCCAGTACGCTTGTAATGCTCAAGAACCTCAACTAGCTCAGACTTATTGCTCGCAGATTTGCTAATTACAGTATCCGCTCTTTCCTTAAGATTAGTACTAGTACAACCTTGAAGAAAAAATGAAAGAAGACCTAAAAGAATAGAAACGATATTGGTTTTCATAAATTAAGTCACTAATATCCCATTAAAATTGGGACGTTATTAAAAACAAACAAATCTGGCTCACTAACGTGGTGAGGGTGCTCGCTATTTTTGGACCTTTTCATATTCCCTTACACTTGCTTGAATGTCGATATAAATAATTAAATTTAAACAAGTAATGCTTTTTCAGCTGGCCCTAATTACATAATTCCAGCACCTAAATACTATTCCACTTTTATAACTCTTTTCGTGCTTGAGGTAACTATTTGCCGGCTTCCACATATCCGGCCAGCATTAGCAAACGCTTTCGGTGAGGCAAGCGCTGTTTTCTAATTAAGGTTTCCAACAGATCATGAGCAGGAGGCGAAAAATCTGACTTATCAAAGCCCTGCAACCAAATTATATTTTGCCCCACCACACTCCCGTCTGCATCATTACAGCCCTGAAGCAAGGTCAAAACAAAGGGGTCACGTGCAGCTGAAGGCAGCTGAAGACCCTTGCGGTAAATCAAGTAATAAGCTTTTT
>CAYXPB010000167.1:0-11383 GCA_964466645.1 uncultured Acetivibrio sp.
GGTGTTGGTGTTGGTGTTGGTGTTGGTGTTGGTGTTGATGTTGATGTTGATGTTGGTGTTGGTGTTGGTGTTGGTGTTGGTGTTGGTGTTGGTGTCGGTGTTGGTGTTGGTGTTGGTGTCGGTGTTGGTGTCGGCACCGATGTTAAATTATCTGAAGAAGATACCAAAATCCCACCGGATGTAGATAAAACACTAATGGTTTGTAGGTTCTTGTCAACAAACGCTCCAGTAGCTAGTAAGTTAATTTCACTATATCCCGTTTGAGCAGACTCTTTTATCCTCAAATGCACATCAGCAAATTTGCCATCCGAAGTTAATAACTCTATATCTTTGTCACTTACATTTACATATAAAATTGCCGCTTTTCCCTCACTAAGCTGTGGGTTAGAGTTAAAATTAGTGGCATTATATATTATATTACCTGGTGTAATACTTAAAATCTCTAAAACTTCAGGGTCAAATTTCAATGCGAAGTTACACTTCTTTATACCATTAGTAGGAACATTTATAAAATTAACCGGTACTACAACTGCTTCCCCTACATTTCCATCAACAATACCAGCTTCTATACAAAATGCTTTAATTGCTACAGAAGGTGTTGGTGTCGGTGTTACTGTTCGCGTTGCTGTTGGTGTTGGTGTTACTGTTGCTGTTGGCGTTTGCGTTAGTCTAGGCGTCTGAGTCGGTATCCGTCTTTGAGTCGGCGCAGGAGTTAAAACAGGTTGATTCCGTGACACGCTTGATTTAAAATGCTCTACAGTAATCTTTCGTTCCTGTCCATTCCATATAACATTACAATTAATGTTTTCAAGCACTACTCTCAAAGGGACAAAAGTCCTTTCATTAATAATCTGCGGAGCCACATCAATCTCAATATTATGTCCATCAACTAAAATAACTTTTTCTCCAATCCAAAGTTCAATAACTTTTTCTTCGAAATAAACGGTAACTTTTCTTTCAGCTGCACCCCAAACAACATTTCCTCCTACAGAATCTATAACAGCTCTTATAGGAAGCAGTGTTCGTTCATTTACAATAACTGGTTTTGTCGCTCTGCCAGGATCAATTTCATAAAGCCTTCCATTTACATTCATATATGGATTGTCTATCTGAAGAACTATAGTTGTCATCGAACCCTCGCTCGGTGTCACATATGCTTCATTAGAAGCTTTGCCTACAATTATCTCACCCGAATTATTATGCACTGGTTTGACTATATAACAGTATGTAACACCATTTACTACATTCTGATCGTTAAAATTAAGACCTTCCACGGGAAAATCAGTAACCGGCTTTAAACTAAATTCACTGGTCAACTCTCTTTTATATACGTAATAACCTATTACATTTTCGTTTGTAACACTATTCCATTTCAAAAACACTTGTTTATCTCCAGCTTGAGCATATAGAGGCCCCTTTGGCAAATTGTTATGACTATTATAGTTTGTTGGATTAGAGGAACTTACCACAGTTACATAAGTTGGCAAAGGAGTGGTTAATGACTTAGGAGTAAAGGTTGATACATAAGCAGAGGATACCCTAGGAGTGGGCGATGAGCCAAGTGTAAAAGAAGATACAGGAGTAGCAAATGAATTCGAAGCTATCGTCAGCACACCATTCTTAAAGCTCGTATTTATTCTTTTTAAATTAGCATCACCTAATGCACCCTCATCACTTATATAAACTGAAGTTGGACCGGCTTGTGCAGTATTTCTAATTTTAGCTAATATGTTAACAAAATCACCGTCAGATTTGATAGCTTCCTTTCCATCCATGGCCATATCCAAAAAAAGTAATTTTATTGTCCCTGTTTCGGGATAGGGCATGCCACCATAATTCATTTCAGGGCTACTTATAATACTTCCCGGAATCACACCTGTCACGTCTAGAATATTAGTATCATAGCTCAATTCGAAGTTGATGGAACTTATTCCAGTTTTAGGTACATTAATAAAGCTTACAGGTATTATAATCTCCTCTCCTGGTTTTCCCTGAAAGGATGCTATTTCAACAATTACTTCATCCCCTGCAACTACCATAAACGGTGCTACCATAAAAACTAAAGCAACTAATACAATACTCAAAAAGCAAGCAATACACCTCTTAATTGTACATGAAGCAAACATCCTACCACTTCCCTCTCAAAATACTAAAAGAATTTCTTTATACTATAATTAAAAGCCTCTTCCTTTTATGTTCTCTTATAAATAGCAAAAAAGGTTTTGTAAAATTTAAATTCTAATGGCCACGAAGTAACAAAGAGACTTTTATAAGGTAGCTTCGTTGATAAATATTATCAGAGTCCATGATTGTGCTGCATTGAAATGTGTTATATTTTGTTTTAGTCTAAAAAACTTCTATAAAAACAAATACATAACAAGTAATAGTAATATAGAAAAAATCTATGTTTTTATTATATAACATAAATATGCCTTAATACAAGCTATATAGTTATTATTGTATGGTGTAGGGGGTGCATTTAATCAATAGATACTTTTAATAGCTATTTCAAAAATGTGCACTCACCATAATCGCAATTTTTCAAACTTTTGTCGTGTTCTCTGCTACAACTCAGATTCATAATTTCGTCTATTTCAACTTTTTTTTCGTGAGAAATATCAACAAACTCCATGCCATACAGAAACTCTTCTCCGCCGGCCTCATGGCGGATCACCTTTCCTTTTAGTATTATTTGTTTTTCATTTATATATCCACCGAACTCAATATTCATTTCAACAACATCACTTACGCCAAGCTTTCGTTTTGTCTTTATCAAAATTCCTGAACCTGATAGATTTATAACTTTAAACTTTACAGAACCATCAAATAAATTTTCACAAAAAGTCCCCTTGCCTGATATATTATTACATCTTAAATAATTCCTTTTACCATCCATATCTTTTCTCCCCTCGTTAACAGGCCAATAATTATTTATATACCCATTATTTAATTAAAAAATCCACAAATTAAAACACTCCTGAATTTTTTTAGGAGTGTTTAATCACATTGCAATGTCGAACTAAAATCACTCACGCAAGAATAATAAAAACAACATCCTATTTAGCTACTTTTTTGTCGTCTTTATAAAAACCTGCAGAAGTTTGTGCATATTTTTTAAGCTTCTCATATACGAGATAATTTATTGTGTCTGGTGGATAAGTGCCGTCCTTTTTCTTTTCACCGGCCTTAACGCCTGTTAGAATTTCAATACCTTCATCTATCGTTTTTACCGCATAAACACTGAACTTTTTCTCTTTTACAGCTTCCACCACATCATCATTCAAAACCAGGTTTTTTATATTCTGGTAAGGTATTATTACTCCGTGTCTTCCGTCAAGTCCACGAATTTTACATAGTTCGAAAAAACCCTCAATCTTTTCGGTTGCACCACCAATTGGTTGAATTTCACCCTTTTGGTTTACAGAACCAGTAACTGCAATAAATTGTTTGATAGGCACATCTGCTAAGCTTGATAATACTGCATAGAGCTCTGCACTAGATGCACTGTCTCCGTCTACACCACCATATAATTGTTCAAAACACAGGCTGGCTGTAAGGGTCAAAGGAATTTCCTGTGCAAACTTTTGTCCAATATAGCCGCTTAATATAAATACACCTTTTGAATGAGATGTACCACTCATTTCTACTTCTCTTTCAATATTTACAATGCCTCTTTCACCCATAAAAGTGTTGGCAGTAATTCTTGACGGTTTACCAAAGGAATAGTCTCCCATATCAAGTATTGTAAGACCGTTTATCTGTCCTACAACTTCTCCTTCGGTATCTAAAATTATCGTGCCGTCCTCAAGACTCTCTAAAATCTTTTTGTCATATTTATTTGATCGGTTTATCTTCTCACAAACAGCCTTTTTTACGTGTTGGGCACCAACTAGACTGCTGCCTTCAATTTCAGCCCACGCACAAGATTCACACAATATCTCAACTATATCGTTAAATTTTGTTGATAACTTTTTCTGATCCTCTACAAGCCTTGAACTATATTCAACAACCTTGGCAACTCCAGTCCTGTCAAAGTGTATGCTACCTTCTCTTTTACAAAAGGAATTTACAAATTTCGCAAGTTTTTTTGTGTTTTCCTTGCTTCTATCCATTTCAGCATCAAAATCAACTTTGATCTTGAAAAGTTTTTTGAAGTCCTCATCAAACTCATATAAAGCTTGATAAAGATATTCGCTTCCTACCAAAATCACTTTTATATCAACAGGAATAGGTTCCGGTTTTAAGGTCGAAACAGCCACTAGTCCCATTTGTTCTTTCATATTTTCAATCAAAATCTGCTTTGTACGTAAGACCCTTTTTAATACTTCCCATGCCTGAACATTTCCTAAGACATCCTTTGCCTGAAGTATAAGATAACCGCCGTTTGCCTGATGAAAGAGACCGCCTTTTATCATTGTATAATCGGTAGTCATTGTACCAAATTCATTTTCATATTCCAATTTACCCAACATATTAAAAAATGTAGGGTTAAAATCAACTATCACCGGTGCACCTTTAAGTTTACTGTTATCGACTAAAAGGTTAACTCTATACTTATCTGTAGGAGAACCTTCAGAATTTCTAATCCAAGGAATTAATAACTGCTGCTGTTCATCGGAGTAATCTTCTTCACGGAAATCATCAAGATTTTTAAGTATGTCTTCCTGCACATTCTCCAAAAAATCAGCAACCTTTTTGTAATCCTGATATTTCTCCTTAAGATCATTTATATGCATCCCCACAGCAAACAAGGCAATTTTGTTTTCCCACTCAGCTACTTTTTCTTCCGCTTCTTTTTCTATTGCTTTTATTTTTCTTATGATATCTATAGTTTCAATTTGTACAATGTTAGATCTCTCAGTTATTTCGTGTTTGAGTTTTTCATCTAGTTCACCATATTCCTCCTCAGACACGGTTTTGCCTTCTACTACAGGAAGAAAATATATACCTGCATTAGTGGTCTTTACCTTGAAACCTTGTTTTTCTGCATCCTCATTAAGATTCTCGAGAAGCTCGTTTCTTCTCGATTGGTATTCTTTCGCTATTGAGGTTTTTTCCCTCTCATAATCTTCACTGTCAAAAGCCCTTGAAATCTCTAATTGCAAAACTTTAATAAAATCCTCCATGTCTTCCTGAAAGATTTTGCCTAAGCCCGCAGGTAAATTAAGTGCAGAGGGTTGATTGGTATTGCTAAAATTATATACATAACACCAATCATCAGGTGTTTTAGCTTTATGGGCAATTTTTTTTAAATAATTTTGAGCGTAGCTGGTCTTTCCTGTCCCCGTCGCCCCACACATAAAAATGTTATAACCACGGGTCTTGATTTTTAACCCAAATTGCAGAGCTTTTGAGGCTCTTTCTTGTCCTATTATATCTTCTAACGCCTCAAGTTCGGAAGTGTCATTAAATTTGAAAGACTCCGGGTCACATTCTTTTCTAAGCATTTTGTAAGGCAAACCTTTTATTCGCGGCATAATGCTTCCCCCTTTGCACTGTTTTTAAAGCAATTCAAAATACATATAGCAGCAGAAACTGCAGTAAAAGTAGTAATTTCCGACGCAATACGCAGTGGAACTATAATCTCAAAGATAATACTCAAATCAATATTTATGGTACAATGCCCAACATGGAAATCTAAAAACCTTAACACATAAGGCCATATCAAAAAAATAACCAATAACACATTTATGTCACAAAGCCCATCAAATCCTTTTTTTGAAATGGCAATTGCCTAGTTATTTTGGGGAATCACCTAATGAACATTATTTTGAAATACTTAATTAAATGCAAGTATATCTTCAAGATAATGGCAGTTAAAAGTTTTTTAGATATCGCTTTAGCAGAGCATATCTCATAAAGTATTATATTCTACCAAAAACAATGAAAATCCTTTTTTATTCTATATATTTGTGTCGTATTTTAGATAAGGCCATTTAAAAAAATAACCTATACAATAATCAAGTCACAAAGACCATCACAAAAGCTTAAAAGCTTCTAAACAGAAGAACATTGTTTTGCTACGCAAAAAATGTAAATCAAATTTTTCAAAATGGCGATTGACCAGTTATTTTTTTGGAATCACCTAAAACTTTAGATAGAATTCTCTTTCCACATTATTATTGCATCTTCTTTATTGTCGGCATAATACTCTTTCCTAAAGCCTTCAACTTTAAATCCAAACTTTATATATAGGTTTTGTGCTGAAATATTGCTTCTTCTTACTTCTAACGTCATTTTAGTGATTTTTTCCTCTATAGCCAGAGCAATTAAGCTTTTTACCAGCATAAAACCCACGCCGTTTCTCCTGTATTCAGGATGTACCGCCACATTGGTAATATGTCCCTCTTCAAAAACCTTCCACAAACCAGCATAACCGACTGTTTTGCCGTTTACCTTAGCTATAATATATCTTGCAAATTTATTATTTGTAACCTCTTCTACAAAAGCATTTCTAGACCAAGGTATTGTAAAGCTAAGTTTTTCTACTATCAGTACATCGTCAACATCATCAGGCCTTAAGCGGGAAACTTCAATTCTATCAAAGCTCATTATTTTTCACCTTTCCCGCATAATTTCTTTTCTAGCTCTCTTTCAGCCTGTGATTTTCTCAAATAAAAAGGTACCAACTCAAAACTGCTGGTAAACTTCCCCTCTTTAGCCATCATTAGTGCAAGCTCAGCTACTGATGCTCCTCTTTGGAGTCGGTTACCTAAAGGTGCAAACTCACAATTTTCTCCAAGTTCCGATTTAAAGTAATCTTTATGTAAATCAATCGCATCACCTGTAAATATTACCTTCTTATTGTTTTGTATAATTATCTGCACAAGTTCAAAAACAGGTATCCCCATGTATTCTGTAATCCTCTCAAACCTTTTATCCTTTACTTCATACAATGCGGTAAACACCTGACTATTTCTTGCGTCTAAAATTGGACAAATAATAAACTCACTTGTAACAATATTATATGCCAATGCATCTAATGTTGGAACTGCAACAACCGGTTTATTGGTTGCATAGGCCATAGCTTTCGCAGTTGTTACACCTATTCTTAAGCCGGTAAAAGACCCCGGACCTATTGAAGCAGCAAACACATCAATATCCGATGGCTTAATATCTAGATCCTTCAAAATCTCATCTATCATTACCATAAGTTTTTGGGAATGGGTCTTTTTATTATTTATCGAGTATTCACCTAAAAGCTTTTCATCATCCATTAACGCAACAGCCGCAACTACTGTCGATGTATCAATTGCAAGTACTTTCATACAAAAATCCTCTCATTGCAAGTATTTTATCCACAACTCCGTGTGCATAAGGTAATTCCATAAACAGCTTATCCTATATTTGCAGTACAATAGTTTCAAATTCAATAGAAATAGGCGCTTAAGAATACTTCTTAAAATATCACAGCTTTAGTCCTTTTGCATATTCTTTATATTTTTCACCAGTAAATTCTATAGCTATTTCTCTTACATTGACATCTAAATTCAGCTTTTTACAAATCTTAACCCATATAAGCTCCTCAGGCAAAATATCTCTTATCAATTCAGCCCACTCAATCACCACCACACCATCACCGTATAGATATTCCTCAAATCCTATATCATACATCTCTTCAGAATCTGCAATTCTGTAAACATCAAAATGGTAAAGCGGTACCTCCGTCTTATATTCATTCACAATAGTGAAAGTAGGGCTTGTTATATAATCATCTATTCCTAATGCACAGGCTATACCATTTGTAAAAGCCGTTTTACCGGTGCCCAAATCTCCGCTCAGACATACCACGTCTCCACTTTTCAAAATACTGCCTAGTGCCCTGCCAACCAGCATTGTTTCATCTTGGGAACAGGTTTTAATTTGTGTCATCTTCTTCCCTCTCATAAACTATTTGTCCGTTTATTATGGTGGTAACAACCTTTGTCTTGAATTCCAAAGGATGCCCATCCGTTATTATTATATCTGCATCCTTACCTTTTTCAAGGCTGCCTACCCTATTATCAATCTCCGTCAACTCAGCTGCATTGATTGTGATTGCCTTGAGAGCCTCCCTCTCATCCATTCCTTCTCTTACAGCTAAGGACGCACATAGGGAAAGATACTGTACGGGAACACAAGGGTGATCTGTCATTATAGCAGTCTTTACACCTGCCTTTGAAAGTATTCCCGGAGCTTTAATACTCATATTGCGAAGCTCTACCTTTGAACGGTCTGTAAGTATAGGCCCCACAACGGCAGATACTCCTTCCTCAAGTAGAATATCTTTAATAAGGTGCCCCTCAGTACAGTGCTCTATAGTAAGTCTTATATCAAACTCTTTTGCAATCCTTATAGCGGTTATTATATCATCCGCCCTATGGGCATGCGCCTTAACAGGTATTTCCCTCTTAAGTACCTTAAGCAATGCCTCCATTTTTATATCATACTCCGGTTTGTCTACATTTTCCTTGTCGTCGTTATATTCATCCAAAAGTTCCTTATATTCCTTAGCTTTCATTAGACTTTCCCTAAGTATAGCAGCAGTCGCCATACGTGTTGAAGGCGCTTGTTTCCTATCATTATAAACTGTCTTGGGATTTTCTCCAAAAGCAACCTTAATTGCAACAGGTTCCTTAATTATCATCTCTTCTATTCGTCTTCCAAAAGTCTTTAAAGCAACAAATTGTCCCCCAATAACATTTGCACTGCCAGGGCCCGTTACAACGGTGGTAACTCCATTTTGTATTGCCTCCTTAAAACAACGGTCGAGATGATATACCGCATCAATAGCACGCAAATGCGGTGTTACAGGGTCTGTCATTTCATTTCCGTCATCCCCTTCAAACCCTACAGAGTCCTCCCACATTCCTACGTGGCAATGCGCATCAA
This sequence comes from uncultured Acetivibrio sp., assembly GCA_964466645.1. Lineage (GTDB taxonomy): Bacteria > Bacillota > Clostridia > Acetivibrionales > Acetivibrionaceae > Acetivibrio. The sequence continues at coordinate 8,872 of CAYXPB010000167.1, forward strand.
TGAAGCCGGGCAATATACATTTACCTTCTGCATCTATAATGTCAAGGTTCTTTTTACCTCTATAATTCTTTTTACCTTTTCCTACTTCAACTATCTTCCCCTCATCAATAAGAACATATCCGTTATCATAATCAATGCCTGTCATAGTGAGTACTTTTCCATTTTTTATAAGCAACATATGGCCTCCAACAAAACCTCGTTTTTTTAGACTTCTTATATTTTATTATACCACACATATAATTACAATAAAAATCTCAGAAAGCTTTGTTTTGGCTACATTTACCGGTTAACTTTTCGTCTGTTTTGTTCGAATATTATAGTTAGAGAAACATAATATCACAATATCATGGCCTAGAGTATTTTTTGAATTGGCTTAAAGGAGGAAAAAGATATGCGAGGCAGGAAAAAAGTCATTTTTCTTACAATTGTTTTTGTAATTGCATCACAACTTCTTATTGCCAATGCCGTAGGAATTAATATTATTGATCTGATAAGACAAAAAACAGATTCAATTGCCACTCAAACCGCGCAAAATTCAGGCGATGCCCTTGAACAAGCAAAACAAGAAGCACTAGCTGAGACAGAACAGTATGTCGATGAGTACATTGATGAAGTTCATAATGCTTTAGAACAATATGCAAATTCCGAAACTGAAGCCGCAAAAATAAAAATTAAAGAGAAGTCAAAACAAGTAAAAGATGTCCTTGATGCTGTAAAAGGAGAAGAAATAGAAAATGGCAAAACCAAAATCAAAATTAAGATTGATAGCAATGCCAATAATAAACTTTCTGAACTAGATGATCAAATCTCTATTAGGATCAAGCAAAAATTCGCTAATTAGGGGAATTACACTCCTTCTTTTATTTGCTTTAAGTTAGAAACCATAATCTAGCTTGAAGCTTTTTTATGTGACTTTAAGCCATTTCAAAAATTACGAGGCACTAGCCGTTTTTCTTAATCCTTCTGTCATTACAACCATAAAAATCAATGAAATTATAAGAAAGTATGGATATAAGGATATTGAAATATTATCCGCCATAAGACCGAATAATGGAGGCATAAAAGTAGTACCTATATATGCGCATGCCATTTGGATTCCAATCATAGCTTGAGATAAATTAGTTCCAAAGTTCTCCGGTGTTTGATGAATCATACAAGGATATACAGGTGCACAACCCACACCTGTAAAAAACAAACCCATTCCCAAAACTATGTCATTTAACGGCAGCATCATTAATATAACTGAAATAACTATAATACCCTGTCCTATTTGTATCATTTTAGAACTTCTTATCTTAATCATAAGAAATCCCGAGATAAAACGGCCAGAGGTTATTCCCATATAAAACAGGGAAATCCACCTAGCTGCAACCTCATGAGAAATGCCTCTGTCAAGAACCATAAAACTGCTTCCCCATAAGCCGCAGGTTGACTCTAAAGAACAGTAAAAAAAGAATGCGAGAAAGGCAAACTTTGCTCCTTTTATTTTAAGTAAATCTCTAATACCCAAATCACTATTCTCATTGTCCTTGCTATCTGATGGCTTTTCTACCTTTTTCCATATAGGCAAAGATATAAACAAAATAACGGCAAGTGTGCATTGGATTAAACCTACCGTTGTATAGCCTGAACGCCACCCCCCGCTTTTATTGAGACAAAAAGACATAATTACAGGACCAACTGTTGCACCAATTCCCCAAAAACAATGCAGCCAACTCATGTGTCTTGCCTTATAATGAAGAGCAACAAAGTTGTTTAAAGCCGCATCTACCGAACCTGCACCTAAACCTAACGGTATGGAAAACAAGCATAAGAAAACAAAATTTCTTGATATACCAAACCCCAATAGTGCAAAAGCTGTCATAAAAACACTTGCTGCAGTGACTTTTCCAGTCCCGAACCTTCGAATTATTTTTACACTGAAGAAACTAGATATGATAGTACCACCTGCAATGAGCATTGAAAGCGCTCCCGCGTAAGATACGGAAACCTTAAGACCAGTATACATTGACGGCCAGGCAGAGCCTAGCAAAGAGTCGGGCAATCCTAAGCTTATAAAAGAAGCATAAATAATTATCAATAGTATTGTCATCATAATATTTGTCTCCATTTCCTAAGAATATATCAAGTTATAGTTTGGCCTTTTATCAATATTTCAACATTTTAATCATGCTCTTCTTGTTCCCCTTACTGTTGCAACATTGCATATCCTTTTTATCGCTTCGTGAAGGTCATTTTCCGTCATATCCTCACGTCCCTCACTTGTGGCAACCATTGCAGCTTCATTAAGTATTGTTTCTATTTGGGAACAACTTAATCCGTCAAATTTGTCAGCGACATGGTCAATCGTTATGCTCTGTGACATTTTTTTGTTTTTTGTATATATTTTTATCAATTCAATTCTGGTCTTATAATCAGGATATGGAACAGTATATTTTTTATCAAACCTTCCGGCACGTACTAAAGCTTCATCAAGAGCCTTATAGTTATTAGTAGCAGCAATAACCATAAC
>CAYXPB010000168.1:0-11357 GCA_964466645.1 uncultured Acetivibrio sp.
AAGTTCTCTACAACCATTGATATTGCTTAATCTTATTTTCATGCTTCATCTCTGAAGTAATCCAATAATAACCTGTTTGTTTTCCAAAAAATATTCTACATTAGAATATTTTTTGGAAAGTAAATTTATCTGTTTGTAAAATCCGATAATTTCCTATATATTTTTATATGCTTTTTTATGAAAATGAAGCATATTTATCAGATTTTACATAATTGATAAAATAATTTTTTTTAGAGAAACTAATATTAGGTGATTCCAAAAGGATAGATTATCAATATCAAAGCTTGTAAAAAACTTTTTAGAAGAATAATAAGGAGTAAATATGAAAGCAGTTGTGATACTTGGTGCAGGATTTTCGAAGAACTCCGGCTTACCTGTACAATCCGAAATACCAGATTTGTTGATAAAAAATCAATCTGATGATCCTTTTGAAAATAATATTTCTCAAATAATAGAAAGGTTTTATGAAGATGTGTTCGGTTTTTCAAGGGGAGCAGTACCGCCAAGTTTAGATGACGTTTTAACTTGCCTTGACATATCTACAAATGCAGGACATCATTTAGGCATTAAGTATTCACCTATACATCTTAGAGCTGTCAGAAGATTTATTATTTATAAGCTGTTTAAGATATTAGAGGAAAACTATAGATATTCTGAAGAGGTCTTTGCCTTAATTAGTAAAATTTTAAAGAGGTATACCAAAGTAGATTTCATAGTGTTAAATTGGGATACTGTTTTGGAAAAATATATTAATATTGTTAGTACCGATTATACAATAGACTACTGCAATGGGGGAAAATATATAAGAGATGTAAGTTCTACTATAACAGCTTTAGAAGCAATAAGGGTAATAAAAATTCATGGTTCTTGTAACTGGTTGTACTGTGATAATTGCAGAAACTTGATTAATGATAGTTACGACGATGTTTCTTTGATAAAAAAGGCAGGTTTTAAAGCAACGGATTTTGAACTTTTAGGTGAATTTGAGCAAAACATCACGAAGGTTACAGATGGCGAAAGATGTATAATTTGTGGGGATCATATGTCCTCTCATATTGCAACATTTTGTTTTAGGAAGTCCTTTAGGGCAAACTCTTTTCCTCATTTATGGGATATGGCTGAGGATTCAATGACAAATTCGGATAAATGGATTTTTATAGGGTATTCGCTACCACAAGCAGATTATGAGTTTAAGCATCTTATGAAAATTTCTGAACTTAAGTTAAAACATATGAAAAAAAGAACGCCTGAAATAGATGTTGTTCTCCTAAATAGTACAATGACAGCTGCAAAGTATGAAGGTTTTCTTGGACACAATATAGGCTGGATATGCAATGGAGGTATAACCGAGTATAGCGAATACATTTAAATTTAATTATACTTAATATTTTTGACTTTTACTGATATAATATATGTCAAGGAAATAACTATGGGGATCATAAAAAATACACTAAGGAGTAATAAAGTTGAATATTAATAATGCTAGATTTGAAAAAGGCGCTGTTAAGCCTGAGCACTATCCTGACAACGACATACCAGAGATAACCTTTGTTGGCAGATCAAATGTAGGCAAGTCGTCCTTAATAAATGCTTTACTTAATAGAAAAGGCTTGGCAAGGATTGCCTCAAAACCTGGAAAGACAAGGGAAATAAATTTTTATAATATTGATGATGTAGTATATTTTGTTGACTTGCCGGGGTACGGCTATGCAAAAGTATCAAAAGATATTAAGTCATCATGGGGGGGATCGATAGAGGTTTACTTGAATAAGAGCAAAAAGCTAAAGCTTGTTGTTATGCTTGTGGATATAAGACATTCGCCTTCCGAAGAAGATAAAATTATGTCTAAATGGTTGTCAAATTCATCATTACCTTATATTGTTGTTGCTACAAAAAAGGACAAGATACCTCGTGCAAAGCTGAAAGAAAGGCTTTCGGATATATCAAGCAGTTTAGAGCTTGGTAAGGATACTCTGTTAATTCCATTTTCTTCAGAAAATAAGGATGGAAGAGAAGAAGTAATGAATTATATTAATTCGCTTTTATAGTTTGAATATATAGATAACGTACACTAAAGTTAAATTTATATAGCACTTAGACGTTATCTAATTTATATGAAAAACTTCCTTTAAAATTTAGGTTTTAGAGTTTTTCATCTATAAATTAGAAGTAGAAATGGAAAATTTATGTTTACATATAAACTTTAGTAATATATAATGTTGTCAAAACAAACTGAATAAAATGCTAGGGGTGCCGTTAGGCTGAGAAAGAGTAAATCTCTTGACCCTTTGAACCTGATGCGGTTAATACCGTCGTAGGGAAGCTTAAGTAGATTTGTTATGTATTTATGACGCTTGCCTATATGGGTAAGCGTTTTTTATTTTGCTTTAATAGGGAGGTGAGGTTATTGAATATTACTTTAAATGGCAGCAGCGTTGAAATTGAAAAGCAGGTTACATTAATTGAACTTCTAGAATCAAAAGGTATCGAACATGAAAAGGTTATAGTTGAGTACAATTATGACATCATAATGAGAGATGACTGGAATAATACCGTTTTAAAAGAGGATGACAATATTGAAGTATTAAGATTTGTAGGGGGAGGATGAGAAATATGAAAGATAAGTTAATCATTGGAGGAAGAGAGTTAAACAGTAGGTTGTTTCTAGGTACCGGTAAATTTCCTTCAAACAGAATCATTCCACAGGTTATTAAAAGTTCAGGGGCTCATGTGGTTACTGTTGCTCTAAGAAGGATTGATTTTGACTCGGAAGATGAAAATATGCTAAACCATATACCTAAAGATTGTATTCTTATGCCTAACACGTCGGGAGCAAGAAATGCCGACGAGGCTGTAAGGATTGCACGAATTGCTCGTGCAGCTGGCTGTGGAAATTGGATAAAAATTGAGGTTATATCGGACAATAAATATCTTTTGCCGGATAATTTTGAAACCATCAAGGCAACGGAAATATTGGCTAAGGAAGGTTTTACTGTACTTCCGTATATGAGTCCGGATCTTATGGCTGCAAGAAGGCTTAAAGATGCAGGAGCTTCAGCAGTAATGCCGTTAGGTGCTCCTATTGGAACTAATAAAGGCTTAAGGACAAAAGAACTGGTAAAGATATTGATTGATGAAATTGACTTGCCCATTATTGTGGATGCCGGATTAGGCAAACCGTCCGAAGCCGCAGAAGCAATGGAATTGGGGGCTGCGGCAGTGCTTGTGAATACTGCTATTGCTACTTCTGACGATCCTATAGGTATGGGAGAGGCTTTTGGACTTGCAGTTTTAGCTGGGAGAAAAGCATTCCTTTCTGGTGAAGGGGCAGTAAAGGATTTTGCAGAAGCATCATCACCGCTTACAGGCTTTCTTGGTGCATGACAAATTATGTTTGTTTGAAAAGAGGCGTTAATAATGAGTTTCTACGAAAAATACTTGGAATATAGAGATTTTGATTTTGAGAAATTTTACAACAACCTGACAGATAATTATATTTTAAGTATTATCAATAAAGATAGAATAAATGAGTTGGATTTTCTTGCTCGATTATCCGTAAAAGCAGGTAAATATATTGAGCTTATGGCACAAAAATCAAAAAAATTAACACTGCAACATTTTGGAAAGGTTATTTTTCTTTATACTCCAATATATGTAGCAAATCACTGTGTGAATCAATGTGTGTATTGTGGTTTTAATATCTCAAACGATATCGTTAGAAAGAAGCTGACTTTAGAGGAAGTGGAAAAAGAGGCTATGATTATTTCCGATACTGGGCTCAAACACATATTGCTTTTGACGGGAGAGTCTAGGCTTCACAGTTCAGTAGATTATATTAAAGAATGTGTAATAGTTTTGAAGAAATACTTCAGGTCAATATCTTTAGAAGTATACCCCCTTGAGACCGAAGAATATAGAGAACTAGTCGAAGCGGGTGTTGACGGCTTCACAATGTATCAGGAAGTATATAACAAGGATATCTATGGACAACTCCATCTAACGGGACCTAAAAAGAACTACAGGTATAGAATTGATGCACCTGAAAGGGCATGTATGGCAGGAATGAGGAGTGTAAATATCGGAGCGTTATTAGGGCTCGATAGCTGGGAAAGAGAAGCGTTTTTTACGGGAATTCATGCAGACTATCTGCAAAACAAGTATCAGGATACCGAAATAAGTGTATCTATGCCTAGAATGAGGCCTCACAACGGAGAGTTTCAACCTAAAGTGGATGTTGATGACAAAAGCCTTGTTCAGATAATGTTTGCTTTTAGATTGTTTATGCCTAGAGTAGGCATAACTCTATCGACAAGAGAACGTGCAGAATTTCGTGATAGCCTTATAGGACTTGGGGTTACAAAAATGTCGGCTGGCTCATCAACGGAGGTTGGGGGGCATGCACTTGATTCTAAGAGTGAAGGGCAGTTTGATATATCTGATACTAGAAATGTTGAGCAAATGAAAGAGCTAATCTATAGTAAGGGTTATCAGCCTGTATTTAAAGATTGGCAGGAAATTTAGGATGGTGGTTAGGTGAATGCTTTTGAAAAGGGACTTTGCGATTACATTGGAAAAGAGTGCTTAGAAAAAATTCAGAAGTTAAAGATTGGGATAGCGGGAGCCGGAGGTTTGGGGTCGAATTGTGCTTTAAACCTTGTAAGGAGTGGATTTAAGAGCTTTAAAATAGTAGACTTTGATGTTGTGGAAGCCTCAAATTTAAACCGTCAGTTTTACTTTTTGGATCAATTAGATACTCCAAAGGTGGAGGCGCTTAAATCAAATCTTTTGAGAATTAATCCCGACTTAGGAATTGAAGCTATTAACACAAGGCTTGAACGAGAAAATATATTACAGCTATTTGAAGAATGTGATGTTGTAGTTGAAGCTTTTGACAAGGCTAAGTATAAGGCAATGCTTGCAGAATGCCTTTTTTCCTCAGGGAAGTTAATCGTTTGTGCATCAGGAATAGGCGGATGGGGAAAAAGTGATGATATCAAAGTGAAGAAAGTACGTGAAAAATTCTATATGGTAGGGGATTTTGTTAGTGAAGTCACTGAAGATACACCACCGATTTCTCCAAGAGTAAATATTGCTGCAGCAAAGCAGGCGGATATAGTCTTAAGCATTGTTCTGCGAAATTGCTAAAAGGTAAGATCTGCTAAGTAAGGTGATCTGGGAAAATATGCAATTACCGTTTCGAAAAATAACTTATACAGTATTTAAGTATCAAAGTCCATCATGGAAGCTTAATAGCTTCCCGCCAGAGGAACACTATTTTGCAACGCAAAAATGTAAATCAGATTTTTTGAAATGGCGACTGACCAGTTGTTTTTTGGAATCACCTAAATAAATTATAGGATGTGATTAAGTGGGAAAACGCAATGCTATTATCGACACCGACCTTTACTGTATCACTTCGGAGGAACACTCAAAAGGCAGAACTAATATAGAGGTTGTGAGGGAGATGATAAAGGCAGGTGTTAAAGTAATCCAGTACAGAGAAAAGGAAAAAAGACTTTTACATAAGTATAATGAATGCTTACAAATTAGAGCTATGACAGAAGAGGCCGGTGTTACTTTTATAGTTAATGATAACATTGATATAGCGATTCTAGTGAAAGCAGATGGAGTACACTTAGGTCAGGAGGATCTTCCTATCGAAAAAGTAAGAGAGTTGGTGGGAGAGAAAATGATAATAGGTTTATCAACTCATTCACCTAAACAAGCAGAAGAAGCAGTAAGTAGGGGAGCCGATTATATAGGAGTTGGTCCAATTTATAAAACCTATACTAAAAAAGATGTATGTGATCCTGTAGGACTTGATTATCTCAGCTATGTTGTTGAGAAATTATCTATTCCCCATGTAGCCATAGGCGGAATTAAGGAGCACAATATGTTTGAGGTGTTAGGAAGGGGAGCTAAGTGTATGGCAATGGTAACTGAAATTGTTGGAGCAGACAACATCGCTAAGAAAATCATAGATATAAAAGATAAAATGAAAAGAGGTGCGTTATAATGTACACAACACAGATGGATGCGGCTAAAAAAGGTATAGTGACTAAGAAAATGGAAATTGTAGCTAAAAAGGAAGGCGTAGACATAAAGGAACTTCTCGAGCTTATGGCAAAAGGTAAAGTTATAATTCCTGCAAATAAAAATCATGCAGTTCTTGATGCGGAAGGTATTGGCCGTGGAATGAGAACTAAAATAAACGTGAACCTTGGAATTTCAAAAGACTGCTGCGATTTTGATATTGAATTGGATAAAGTAAGGAGGGCTCTTGAATTAAAGGCTGAGGCTATAATGGATTTGAGCTCTTACGGGAAAACACAGGAATTTAGAAGAAAACTTGTTTCCATGTCTCCTGCCATGATAGGAACAGTACCGATATATGATGCGGTGGGCTTTTATGATAAAGAACTTTCTGATATAACAGCTAAGGAATTTTTAGATGTAATAGAAAAGCATGCTGCTGACGGTGTTGATTTTATGACCATTCATGCGGGAATAAACAGGGAGACGGCAAGGCGTTTTAAGAAAACAGGAAGACTAACAAACATTGTTTCAAGGGGCGGAGCACTTATGTTTGCATGGATGGAGCTCACTGGAAACGAAAATCCTTTTTATGAATACTATGACAGGATACTTGAGATTTTTTCCAAGTATGATGTAACTATGAGCCTGGGTGATGCTTGCAGACCTGGAAGTATAAATGATTCAACCGATGCTTCTCAGATTGAAGAACTGATTGTACTAGGTGAACTTACAAAAAGAGCTTGGGAAAGAAATGTTCAGGTGATGATCGAAGGTCCAGGACATATGGCTATTAACGAGATAGCAGCCAACATGATACTTGAAAAGAGGCTTTGTCATGAGGCACCGTTTTATGTATTAGGTCCGATTGTTACTGATGTTGCTCCAGGATATGATCATATTACAAGTGCAATAGGTGGGGCAATTGCAGCGGCAAACGGAGCAGATTTTTTATGTTATGTTACTCCAGCAGAGCATTTAAGATTACCGGATATTGATGATATGAAAGAAGGTATTATAGCAACAAGGATAGCTGCACATGCTGCGGACATAGCCAAAGGAATCACGGGCGCTAGGGACTGGGATTATAAAATGAGTGAAGCAAGGAAAAATCTGGACTGGAATAAGATGTTTGAGTTGGCAATTGACTGTGAAAAGCCAAAAAGGTATAGAGAAAGTTCTATTCCTGAGCATGAAGATACATGTACAATGTGCGGTAAAATGTGTGCAGTAAGAAATACAAACAAGATTTTAAAAGGCGAGAAGCTTAATATACTTTAATTTATATTAAGATGATTAACTATGGGGGCAAAGGGGGTCGCCCCCATAATATATAAAAATTTGGAGCTTACAAAAATTAAATATAAGTACTCCAATAAAAACTTCTTAGTATACAATCTTTCCCTCTATTGTAAATGTTTTATTAAGAGTTTTTAATAAAAAACTGCAGCCAACTTCTGCCGCAGGCAAAATATAAAGTATAGAGGAAAAAGTACGTTTTACCGTACATTTATATTATATAGAGATATATACGAAATGTTAATAGGTAATATATACAATAATGTTCTCAGATAGGTAGAAAAATCTGTTAAAAATATATAAAAACGATTTTAACAACATTGCTATTTATAGCAAACTTTTTGAAGGACTTTGAATTTAAATTGTAGAATAAATAATAAATGCTAAGGATAAATACTTTCTACTTTTGGAGGTATTATGTATATATTAAATACCAAGGCCGAGGATGTTTATTTAATGGATATAAATCCAACTAATTTAAAAAGTATGCTTCAATGGTATAACAGTGAAGAATTCAGATATGCAACAGGTATTGAGGGGAATATAGAAATATATCAGTTAGCACAAATGTATAATAAAGCTGAACAGAGTGAAAATCACTTTTGGACAGGTATATTTATTTCGTCTACGGGCGAAATGATAGGTGTTTTAAAGGGACAAATAAAAAGGGCATCTCAAGTATCGATTTGGATTAATACTCTTATTATAGATAAACCCTATCAGAATAAAGGATATGGGACTAAAGCAGTAAATTTACTTACAAGTTATACTAAGTTGAAAAGTAATGTTTCAAGAGTGTATATAGCTGTTTCAGACCTTAACACAAGAGGATATAAATTTTGGGGAAGTTTAGGCTTTGAGCATTTTAGGTCTCTAGATAATTGTATTAGGTTTGGTGAAGAGGCATCAAATGCCATAATAATGTATAAGTCGGTATAATTCAAAAAATTATCACCGACTTTTTGTTATAAGGTGATTCTAAAAAAATAACTAATCAATGGGTGTTTGAAAAACCTACCCTAATAGTCCTAGTGAAAATAGTCGATATATACTATATGGATAGTTGCAAATTCAAGACGATAACATTATGTAAACTAAAGAAAAACCGTGTTATAATTGACACAGGAGGTGCTTTGAGTGTTTAGGAGATTTATGGTTTGACAAAGAAAATACATACATGTATAATGGTCTTGTCTAATTTTAAGGAAGTCCTACAATATACGCACAGATAGCTGATAAGCTTATATGGATTCAAAAGAAAGATATAAAGTAGGAGGTTAAGTATGTTAAAGTACAGTAAAGTAATTTTGTGTTCAGCAGTTTTAAATCTTTCGATTTTCCTTACGGTTTCGTTTTCTTATGCAGATATCGATAAAAATAACTCAAATCAAAGAATCTCAAACGTCCAAGATAATTCGATTTTATCACTCAATATAGAAAATATTTTTAAAGATTCCCGAGCAACGATAGAGGAGAATGCAGGAAATTGGTACAAAATAAGTATGAACGGTAAATCTGGTTGGGTGTATGGAGAGATTTTTCCGGTGGAAATTATAAAGTCTTCTCAAGACGCCAAAAGTTTAGAGCAATCCGAAGCCTCGACGGACAAGCCACAGGATGTGACAGATAAAAAGGATCAGGAAAAAGCTTTAACCACAGTAGAAAATACCGATGAAAACAATGAAAAAGTTCAACAAGATGCCGACCCAAAAGATGAGGAAGCCACAAAGCAAGCTGATGCGGAAGTTGATGGTTCAAATAAGACAGAGACTCTTGCAACAGTGATTGAAGGAATAATTACTGGAGATAATGTTAACATTAGAAAGGGTCCAGGGACAGACCACGAAGTGATCAGTCAAGTAGACGCCAGTGATACAGTGGATATTTTAGGTAAATCCTCCGATTGGTACAATATCCAAACCAAAAATGGAGTAAGCGGTTGGGTATATGGTACATATGTATCATTTGGTTCTTCGTTTGCATCAAGAGGAGAAACCTCCGATTCTAATACTTCAGATAAGAGAGTACAAATGATTGCCTATGCAAAGGACTTGCTTGGAGTAAAGTATGTATATGGAGGTACTTCACGAAAAGGTTTTGATTGCTCAGGTTTTGTCTGGCATGTTTTTAACCATTTTGGAATTAAGTTAAACAGAGTTGCATCTGATCAAGCAAAGCAGGGGACTAAGGTGTCAAAATCCAATTTACAGCCTGGAGATTTGGTTTTCTTCGATACAAACGGAGGCATGAACCATATTAATCATGTAGGGATTTATATTGGAAACGGTAGCTTTATTCACGCATCCTCTGGAAGTAAGGCAAAAAAAGTTGTTATAAGCGATATAAACAGTGGCTTTTACGACGGATGTTATATGACTGCTAGAAAAATTCTTAAATAAGACATTACAATTAAAAATCTCAGGGACAGATGTTCCCTGAGATTTTTTAAAAGCACCTTAATCCGTTCCTTAGTATTCTATCGCTTCGATAGGGGTGAATATATGAACAGACCACTTGTTTTGTTGAGCATATCTTTTATGTCAGGCATATTACTTGCAAATCTTACTCGATCTTATTGGTTTATGATCTATTCCTGTATCTTACTTATTCTTTCAGCGATTGTGTGTAGTAGATATAGGAAAGGGTTAAAGTTTTTACTGTCTGGAATTGTAATTCTCTATATTTTTGGTGGTTTATATTATTTGCATACATATAATCAAAATGCAAATAAGTTCAGTAAATATGCTGGGGAACAAGTTTGCATAAAAGGATATATAGATTCTGCTCCAAATGCCGATAGCAGTAAAGTGGTATATCAGTTCAAAACAGAAGAGGTATGCCTTCAAGGTCATAAAGAGACGTATAAGGTTAAAGGCAAGATTATGTTATCTATGCCTAGTCAAAACAGTGATTTTATAGATTATGGCACAGAAGTAACAGTAAGTGGAACCTTGAATATTCCCAAAGACAGAACCAACCCTGCAGGCTTTAGTTATAGGAGCTACTTAAACCATAACGGAATATCAGCAACTATTTTTGTGATGGATTACAACATTAGTATTGGCGATAAAAATAAAGGAAATTTGTTGATACAGTTAGGTTTAGATCTAAGGGCAAGAATCGTAAATGTAATAAACAGAAGTTTACCGCCTCAACAAGCAGGACTGTTAAACGGAATGTTGATAGGTTACAAGCAGGATTTAAGTCAAGAGGTACAGGATGCCTTCAGCGTTTCGGGTTTAAGTCATATAATGGCCGTTTCGGGAAGCAATGTCGGGTTTATAGTATTACCCCTTGTTTTTTTGTTTAAAAAGCTTAAAATACGGCAAAAATACGCAAATATATCGATAATGGCAATTTTAATAATGTTTACACTGATTACAGGATTTGAACCCTCAGTTTTAAGGGCTGTCATAATGGCGATTGTAATTTTAACTGGGCAGATAATATGGAGAGATACTGAAATTTTTACAAGCATATCATTTGCTGCGCTGGTTTTGCTTTTATATAACCCTGGGATTCTTTTTAATATAGGATTTCAATTGTCTTTTGCTGCTACTATTTCTTTGGTGCTATTCTATAAAAATTTAAAACAGATGGTAAGTTTTAAGTTTATTCCGTCCTTCATTGCGGATGTACTTGCGGCAACAATAGCAGCACAGATAGGTGTGTTGCCAATTACCGTTTTTTATTTTAACACAGTATCTGTAGTTTCTATTATATCTAATTTACTTGTTGTACCTATAGTAGAGTTTATAACTATTATAGGTTCACTTATGGCCATATTAGGGCAAATACACATTGTTTTTTCCATACTTTTAGGATATATAAATAATGTGTTGTTGAGCTTTGTTCTTTTTGTGACTAAGGTTTCTGCAGATATGCCATGGGCAGTTAAAACACTTGTTACGCCTTCGATTTTTATGGTTATTTGCTATTATGCAGTTATTATGTATTTTTTATGGTACAGACCTAAATATAATGCGAAATTAAATTTTAAATATTGTCTTGTTGCGGTTTTATTG
>CAYXPB010000169.1:0-11297 GCA_964466645.1 uncultured Acetivibrio sp.
ATACTAAAGGAATATTGAAAGCATCACAGAAACGGATAAATCTTGCAGCCTTGTCTGATGCGTTAACATCTAAAACTCCCGCTGCATATTTGGGCTGATTGGCAACTATACCTACAGTTCCACCATTTAATCTTCCAAAACCTACTATAATATTCTGTGCAAAGTGTTTTTGAATTTCCATGAACTCGCCATTATCTACAACAGTAGTAATAACGTCCATCATGTCATAAGGTTTGTTTGAACCTTCAGGAATAACTTCATTCAAGCTGTCGCAAATTCTGTTAAGTTCATCTTTGCTTTGATAGTAGGGAACATCGGTAAGATTGTTTTCAGGAAGGAAGCCTATAAGTCTCTTTATATCTTCAATACATTCCTTTTCACTTGTACTTTGGAAATGTGCAACACCGCTTACGGAGTTATGAGTTCCTGCGCCACCTAAATTCTCAAAGGAAACCTCTTCGCCAGTTACTGATTTGATTACCTGTGGTCCGGTAATAAACATCTGACTTGTTTTTTCAACCATGAAGATAAAATCAGTTATGGCAGGTGAATAAACAGCACCTCCGGCACATGGCCCCATTATAACTGATATTTGTGGAATTACCCCGGAAGCCAATGTGTTTCTGAAGAAAATATCCCCAAATCCACTTAAGGAGTCAATTCCCTCTTCAATTCTTGCTCCACCAGAATCATTTATACTGATAAAAGGAGCACCCATTTTCATTGCCATATCCATTACTTTTGTAATTTTCTTTGCATGCATTTCACCTAAAGAACCACCTATTACTGTAAAGTCCTGTGATGAAACAAATACCAGACGACCGTTTACAGAACCATAACCTGTTACTACTCCATCGCCGGATACTTTTTTCTTTTGCATATCGAATTCTATACTTCTTGTCTCAACAAATGCATCAACTTCTACAAAACTGTTTTCATCAAACAACTCCTTAATTCTTTCCCTAGCAGTCATTTTTCCAGCTTCGTGCTGTTTTGCTATTTTGTCGGCTCCTCCGCCTTGCTCAATTTGAGCTTTTTTGGTCTGGAGAAGACTTAATTTGTCAACTCTCTCCATCTGTTTCCCACCTCTTTTTACATATTTGTCTTTTATAAAATACCTATTACATTTCGTTATTATATGATATTATTACCTGGTACTAATTTATTCAGATTATATCGCACTTTTAGATAGATTGCAATATTTACCTAAAATTTTACTAAGGGATAACGAAAAATAACTTCTTAACTTCTTATTCTAATATTTTATAAACATTATAAAATCAAGTTTTTTCGTTATCCCAGAGTTGGAACTTATATTTTAGTTGTACCTTAATAATTTTAAGACACTATATTTATTCCCTAAAATTCGTACTAAAATCACATTACTAGCAAATATACTTTTATTTTTTTTAGAAAAATGTGTCTAGTTTCTTCCCAATTTTGCCGATAATCATAATGACCGGATTCCAAATAAAAAAGGATGTGGTTCTAATGTCTAAGAAGTCACAGGATTCAAAAAACTCAACAATTTTTTGCAGAGTCTCCATTAATGATAATCAGAATTGGGTTCATGGAATAGTTACCTACATAAATTTAGATAAAAGTGTAGCTGAAATTTTTCTGCCTGCGAGATACTTTAAAGAGTACTTATCAGAAGGCAGCAAAGTTACTGTAAAATCTATGGATCAGAACAACGAAATCCTGTTTTACGGAAGTATTGCAAGAAAAGTAATATCCATAAAAAAACAGGCTATTACCATTCAAATTGATAAAGTCTTAAATTATGAAAATAATAGAAAATATGAGAGATTTAACGTTAATTACGACTGTGTTATCAGCACGCCTAAAGGCGAGTACTCAGGCAAAATGGTGGATATCAGCCTAAGCGGATGCATGCTATATACAAATGAGCCTATTGAGGAAGCTTCCAACGTTACTATAAAATCATTTATATCACAAGAAGCAGAATTGACTTTTCAAACAAATGTGCTCAGAAGAAAAAGTATAAAAAACAACAAATACTCCTATGGCCTTCAACTGTGTAGTATTGATAATAATAACAATATCATGCTAAATGAACTTATTGCACATCTAGTTAAACAAAAAAACTATATAGCACACGAATGGAAAATCTTCAACCGACTGAAATATAGTGTATATACAGTCTCAGTTTTACTTGTCTTTTTTATTGTCTTTTATATATTTGCCTCGACTGTAATATGAGCAGCTTTTATCTAGATATTAGCAAAAACCCTGCTTAAATCAATTTCAAGGTCTTCAAAAATAGTTACTTTAACTTTATTTTCATCTGTATACCTTCCGTTTGCCTGTAAAGAAAACACATTAACAAACTTTCCATCAGGTTCTACTATCCAATATTCTTTTACTCCAGCTTTTTCGTAAATATTGAATTTATAAACTCTATCACGCCTAGAAGTTGCAGGAGAAGAAATTTCAATAATTAAAGTAGGAACCCCAAAATAACCGGTTTTCCGAAGTTTACTTTCATCACATATCACAACCAAATCCGGTTGAACAACTTTATTAATATCATCATCCTCTTGTTTTACCTCTGAGAGACATACGTCAAAAGGTGCTGAGAATGCTCTGCACTTCTTATCTGATAAGTAATTTGAAAATTGCCTGTAAAGCTCACCTGAAATACTTTGATGCTGCCATGTTGGAGCTGCTTGCATATATGCTACACCATCTATAATCTCCCATCTTTCGTTCTCAGGCCATTTCAAATAATCGGCATATGTATATTTTCTTTCTTCTTTTGGTAACGGCATATCAAACACCTCTTTTACATTTAGTCTTAAACTATTATACCACAAAGGTTTCTATAATAACAATTTTGATATTACCCTATCTTTTCAATACACACCAATATTGGGGGGCAATTTGGCTGATTAATAAACTCTGTTTTCATTACAGAATACTTCTTTTGGTCAAGTTTCTCCAAATACTCCAGCACCTGATTTTTTTCTTCAAATCCGCTATCTCCGCCATGATAAACTACAATGCTGATTATACCGCTTTTAACTAACTTATTTAAAGATTTTTCAATTGCAGATATTGTAGTTTGAGCCTTTGTCCCAATTTTATGATCTCCACTAGGAAGATATCCTAAATTAAACATTACAGCTTTAACATTGTTTTTTACGTATTTATCAAGATTTTCATGTCCATCATTAATTAGTTCAACCCTATCAGTTAAACCAAGGCTTATAAGCTTTTCCCTTGTCCTGTCGAGGGCGATTTTTTGAACATCGAAGGAAAATACTCGTCCTGTCTGCCCTACAAGTTTTGCGAGGAATACTGTATCATTTCCGTTACCTGCTGTAGCATCAATCACTATATCTCCGTCTTCAACAAATCGCTCAGTATACTGATGCGACTGCATTAAAGAGTTGGCTATTTTTTGCACTTAAATCACCATCCCTGACCAATTTACCTCTTCACTCCGATTGAAAAAAGCATAAACAAAAGGTTAAGCTATAATAACTTAACCTTTGTGAATTACATTAATTAACCGACTATCATAATCATATCCCTAATAATCTTTGCAGCTAAAAGCGCTGTTCTGTCCGACTGATCATAGTGAGGAGAAACCTCAACAATATCAAAGCCTACAATACTCAAGTCCTTCATAACCTCCAGCGCCTGTATAAGCTCTTTAGAGGATATTCCACCCGGTTCAGGAGTGCCTGTCCCATTAGCGTAGGCTGGATCTACTACATCAATATCAAGGGTAAAATGCACAGGTCTTCCCTTAAATTTGTGAACTACCTTCTTTAGAGGTTCAAGCACTTCAACTGTAAACATATTGGTATTAGCCTTTGCATACTCAAATTCTTCTTTAGTGCCCGACCGGATGCCAAATTGATAAATGTTTTTACCGGGCATAAAATCAACAAGTCTTCTCACCGCTGAAGCATGTGAATTAGGGCATCCTAAGTATCCTTCCCTTAAATCCGCATGGGCATCAAAGTGTATTACTATTAGCTCATCGCCGTATTTATTGTAAACTTCTTTTATAACCGGCACACTAATAAGATGCTCGCCACCTATAAAAAGCGGGAACTTGTTGTCCTCAAGAATTTCTTTTGTCGCCTGGCCTATGATTTCAAGGCTTTTTTCAACATTTCCGAAGGGTAAATCCAAATCTCCGGAATCAAAATAAGTATAATCCTCAAGGCTCTTATCCATATAAATACTGTATTCTTCAATGCCTATAGATATCTCTCTTATCTTTTGAGGACCAAATCGTGTACCTGGTCTGAAACTGCAGGTAAAATCCATAGGAACACCAACCATAACTATGCTTGCGTCCTCATAATTTTCTGTACTGCCCATAAATTTTGTCGGCAGTGTTAAGTTTCCATTTTTCAAGCTCATAAAAATACCTCTATTTCACTAAGTCTGCAGCAAACTTTGGTAGCGCAAATACTGCTTTATGAAGCTGCGGACAATAATACTTCGTATCAAGCTCAGGAATCTTTGAGATATCAGTCTCAAGTGGGTCGTATTTTTTCGAACCCATTGTAAAGCTCCAGAATCCGCTTGGATAAGTAGGTATAGCACAGGTATAGAGCTTTGTAATAGGGAATATAGAACTTACATCCTTGTACACATTCTTAATCAATTCCTTATGAAAAAATGGGGATTCGGTCTGCGCCACAAAAATTCCATCTTCCTTCAAGGCATCATAAATAGCTTTATAAAAATCAACGGCAAATAGTCCTACTGCAGGACCTACAGGATCTGTAGAGTCAACCATTATAACGTCAAATTGACCTTTGTTGTCCTGAACATATTTTATGCCGTCGGCAACAAGTACTTCAACTCTTTTGTCACTTAGGGCACAGCTTATTTCGGGTAAGTACTCCTTTGAAACTTCAATTACACGTCCATCAATTTCGCAAAGTACTGCCTTTTCCACCGAAGGGTGCTTAATAATTTCTCTAATGGCTCCACCATCGCCTCCTCCAATTACAAGTACTTTTTTAGGATTTTTGTGTGTAAATAGCGGAACGTGGGAAATCATTTCGTGGTAAACAAACTCATCCTCTATTGTTGTCTGTACTGTTCCGTCTAACACAAGCATTCTTCCAAACTGTTCCGTTTCTATTAGAGCAAGATCCTGAAACTCTGTCTTTTCAGTGTGATAAGTCTTTTTTGTCTTACATGTAATACCAACATTTGGTGTTTGAAATTCAGTGTACCATAAATCCATCATAGTCACTCCTTAAATATTTTTTATCATCGAAAATTTTTCGTACTATTTCTCAATAAACTCGTCAATTTGTATTAAAATATTTTATTAATCTCTTTACTTTTATGTACAATCATTATTTGACAATAACTATTATTTTAAATTGGAAACTTCAATTTGTCAAAGAAAATATTTCATGAAATAATAACATACGATATGCACATAATAACTTTGCACAAAATAAAATTAGGAGGGGTTGCTATATGACTAAATGTCAAAAAGTTATGTGCTCTGTTGGAAGTTGTATTCACAATGAGTTCAGCGAAAACTTATGTAACCTAGATGCAGTACAAGTAAGTGCTTCAGCGAAGTCAGATAGTGGTGCCCCATACGATGAAACACTTTGTGCTAGTTATAAGAATCGAGATAAAAAGAAGTAAAGATGACTGATGATTCTTATAAAGCAACCGGGTCAGGGGATACACCCCTGGCCTCTTCTTATATCCTTGTACCTATAAATCATTCAATACCTATGTAATAAGCATTTTTACTTCCTCTTGTGTCAATTCACGCCAATCTCCCTCAGCCAAATTACCTAGTGAAAGCTTTCCTAATGAAACTCTCTTTAAAGATAATACAGGATGCCCTATGGCCTCACACATTTTTCTAACCTGTCGGTTTTTCCCCTCATGAATTGTAACTTCTACCACACAGGCACGTTCATTTGCATTTATTATCTTTAACTTTGCAGGTGCTGTGGTGTAATCTTCAATCTTTAAGCCTATTTCAAACCTTATTACTTCATCACCAGTTGGAATACCTGCAATAGTTGCATGATAAATCTTTTCAATCTCATGCTTAGGATGGGTCATCTTGTGAGTAAAATCTCCGTCATTTGTAAGAATTAATAGTCCTGTTGTCTCATAATCTAGTCTTCCCACAGGAAAAACTCTTTCTTGTACACCCCTTAGTAGATCAAGTACAGTAGGTCTCCCAAATTGATCCTTTGCAGTGGTAACATAACCTGAAGGTTTATTTAGTAAAATATATACTTTTTTATTTTCAGGTTTTATAACTTCACCGTTTACTTCCACTAAATCACTTTCGCCAACCTTAATTCCCATCTCACTTACCACACTACCATTTACCTTTACTCTTCCCTGCAGGATCAATTCCTCTGCCTTTCTTCTTGAAGCGACACCGCAATCGGCAATATATTTCTGCAACCTTATCGTTTCCATAAATAATAATTAAACCTCTTAGTCCATGTTTTTTGTAATAAGGTCATTTCAAAATCATCCTATACAATAATTAAGGCATAAAGCCAAGCAAATAAGTTTTTTTATAAGGGCGATTGACCAGTTATTTTTTGAAATCACCTAATAGGTATTATACTTTATATATAGGCTAATTTCTATGAATATCAAAATAAAATCTTGTCTACAAGAAAAAAATCTACAAATTAAAAAGGCAGGATTTTTTTAGTTTCCCACCTAGCAACTTATTAATCATCTTCGTCCTCATCATCTTTTCCACTCTTTCCACCGGACTTCAGATCCTTCTTAACTTTTATCTTCTTTTTAAAAGAGTCGTTTGCCTTCTCTATTAATTCCGGAATAAGATCTAGTATCTTTTCAACCGAGGCATTTACATTCACAGGTAATAGCTTTATTTGTCCCTGTCCTACAACCATAAATGCTACAGGATTAATACTGACACCTGCACCGCTTCCTCCGGCAAACGGATGTTTTTCGCTACCTCCAGTTTCAATCTGCTTTTGTTTGCCATCTTCACATTCAGTTATAATTTTACCCCCTGAATTATACTCTCCACCACCTGCCGCAAAGCCAAAGCTTACCTTTGAAATAGGTATAATTACTGTACCGTCCGGCGCTTGTACAGCATCACCAACTATGGTATTAACATCAACCATATCTTTGATACTTTCCATAGCCGTTGTCATAAGTCCCTGAATTGGATGTTCTGCCAACTCTATCACCACCTGTATTAATAAATTTTTTGTGTTTTATATCACTTTATCCTGAAACACTTCTGCTTACTACCACACAACCAATTTTATTTCTTATTATGTGCACTAAATATATTAAGCCGACGATAATAATATGTCCAATTCTAACATTCAATATACAAAATAAATCAACTTTTAATTTTTTTCCCATATAATCAGGTTTAATATTAACTTTCTTTTCTACAAGATTTAAATTGTTGTGAATAAATGAAAGTATAAGTCCGGCAACCGACCAGCATAATCCTATTAATACTGCAGTATGATGTGCATTATCTGTTCCTATTGTAACATTCAAATCAAACTTTTTAATTTGTAGCCTGCATTTTAAGTAACCTAATATTTTTTCAATTAATGTATGATACTTGTTTTTGAGTTCCCTATAGTACTTAATTTTTTCTAATACATAGCTATAACTAATCTTTTTTCTACGCTTTGATTTATCTTTTTCTTTTTTACCCTTTTCCTTTACTTTTTTAAATATAAAGCCCTTTTTTCCTGCATCAACTTTTGGAATTTCATATTTATATTTAACTAACCCTTTGAGTATAAATACAGACAACACAATATTGTCGCTAACACCCTCTCTGTTATACTCTAAAGCTATATTTATTCTTATTAAACATAGAGCCAAAAATATAAAAGCCACAGACACCATAATTATAGCAATTAACACATCACTACACCTCTTAGAACCTTTTCCAAAAAAATTACTTATAGCCTTTTAGAAGCAATATGCTATCAAATCCAATTTTAGAAATGGTAATTGTCCAGTTATTTTCTGCAATAACCTTATTAGATATTTTTTCCTTAAACGCAAAAAAAATACACTCAACTGTGTATTTTTTATATTTTATGGTATTTACATTTGACTATTTTCATTTATCTCTGGGCTAATATCCTCATTGCTTACTTCCATGCTTGACTCTAAAATTTCCGGGATCTCATTCATTTCAAATATTGGCAGATCACTGTCGGATTTATAACCAAAACTTCTGAAAAATTCTTCCGTTGTCTCATAGAGTATAGGTTTTCCGGGTGCATCTAACCTACCTGCTTCCTTGACAAGATTCCTCTCAATAAGCTTTGTGACGGCACTATCGGAATTAACTCCCCTGATCTTTTCTATTTTCGCCTTTGTGACTGGCCTGTTATATGCTATTATAGCAAGAGTCTCAAACGCAGCCTGAGACAGACCGCTCTTTTGTTTTGGCTCAAACATAACTTTTACATACTCGTACATTTCAGGTTTTGAACACAACTGATAGCCATTGCCAATCTCCCTTATGGTTATGCCTCTAGAAATATTGTTGTTATAGTTTACTATCATATTATTTATAACTAGCTTAGCAGCTTTTTTGTCAATACCTGCAATCTCACATATTTTTTCTAAAGATAGTTTGTAGCCAGATGAAAAAAGAAGACCCTCTATTATTCCTTCAAGTTTTTTTAAATCCATGTGAGCTTTTCCTCCAAAAACAACACTATTCTCTTGCCTTAACTTTCAGCTGCAATTTTCTCCTCATCAATATCCTCAAGGTTTTCAGCAGTTCTGTGAACCATAATTTCAGCAAACTGGGTACTCTGCATAATTGATACTTTTTTAAGCTTTGCCAGTTCTAAAATCGCTAAAAATCCTGTTACAACTTCCAATTTGGATTTTGTAGCAACGGAAAACAAATCTGAAAACCTAAAATAAGCCTTATTTATAAGTGTCCTGATTACTTCTCTTATTTTGCTCTTAAGGGATACTTTCTCAATCTGAAGTATTTGAGTCATCTTACCGGCATTTTTGTTCATCTTTCTTTCGTTGCGTTCAATAAGATTGACATATACCCTTTTCAGTTCGTCGTAGGAAATTTCTATTGGCTCGTCCACCCTTTTAATATCAACTTCCTCGGGCTGTTTGTAGCATACTTTTTCCCACTCTTTTTCCCTAACCTTTAAAAGCTCTGCAAATTGTTTATACTTCTTGTACTCAACAAGCTTTAAAATAAGGTCTTCCCTTAGGTCAATCTCTTCTTCCTTGTTTTGCTTAAGACTTGGCAGCAGAAGCTTTGACTTAATGTGCAAAAGAGTAGCTGCCATAACAAGAAATTCACTGGCCACTTCAAGATCCATTTCCTGCATTTGAAATAGGTAGTCCATATATTGATCTGCTATTTGGTTAATGGGTATATCATATATATCCACTTGATTTTTTTCAATCAAGTGGAATAGCAAATCAAAGGGTCCTTCAAAATTTTCAATTTTTATAGTACAAGCATTTGATAAAACACTTACCAATTAATCCCACCACCGCTCTAAAAGGATAGTAGAAACCACAATTCTATATGTGTCATTACATAAAATCTATCTTCATTGCGCTTCTTACATCTTCCATTGTTTTCTTTGCAGCAATTTCTGCCTTTTTATTTCCCTCATGAAGCACTTCTTTAATCATTTCAGGTTTTTCTAAAACCTTCTGTCTTCTTTCATATATAGGCTCAAAGTACTTAACCATCTTGTCTGCAAGATTCCTCTTACACTGAACACAGCCAATTTTTCCACCTCTGCATGCCTCTTCAATTGCAGGCAATTCTCCTTCACTAAAAACTTTGTGGAAAGAGAATACAGTACAAACCTCAGGATGTCCAGGATCGTCCTTCTTTATCCTGGCAGGATCTGTAACCATTGTACTTACCTTTTTTCTTAAGGTGTCCGGACTATCTGAAAGCGCAATAGTATTTGCATAACTCTTGCTCATCTTTCTTCCGTCAGTACCCGGCAAAACTTTTGACTTTGTCAAAATAGGCTGCGGTTCTGGAAAAACTTCTCCATAGAAAAAGTTAAAACGCCTAGCAATCTCCCTCGTAAGCTCTAAATGCGGCAACTGATCTTCCCCAACCGGAACAAACCCAGCCTTATATATAAGAATGTCTGCCGCTTGAAGGTTCGGATAGCCTAAAAAGCCATAAGTCGTAATGTTTTTATCCTTCAACTGGTTTAACTGATCCTTATAAGTCGGACAGCGTAAAAGCCACGCTAGTGGAGTAGTCATAGAAAAAAGTAAGTGAAGCTCCGCATGTTCTTTTATTTTTGACTGCAAAAATATTGTACATTTTTCAGGATCAAGTCCAGCACTTATCCAATCTATAACCAATTCATTTATATTATTTTTTATTTCTGAAGTATCCTCATACCCCGTAGTCAAGGCATGCCAATCAGCAACAAAAAAGAAACACTCATAATCATCCTGCAATTTTACCCAATTTTCAAGAGCACCAAAATAATTCCCCAAATGCAATGCCCCTGTAGGCCTCATACCACTCAATATATTACCTTTTTTCAAAACCAATTCACTCTCCTGTTGTAAGCAACATTTTTAAACTGTCATTTAATTACGAACAAAGTCAAAATGCTACCATTATTTTATCTAAAGCCCTAAGATCTCACCTAAAGACATTAAACTCAAATTTCCCAATAAAAAAATAGAGTCTAATAAAGTTAACCACATTTATAGATTATAACTTTTTTTTTATATAAAGTCTAACAAAAATTTATAAAGCACAAAATTCCCCAAAATCAACAGCACATACCCTCCCATAAATAAATACCAAAAACCAACCAAAACCAAAAAATCATAAAATAATAAGTTTTATTATCGGAGAAACCACATAAATAATAGCACTTTGAACAACATTAACAATAGGCAGCAATACAGTCTTACTTAAAATTCCGCTAAACATAAGTATTACAAAAATAATTATAATATAGTTTTCATACTCCATCATTTTATAATACGTACTTGAAGGTAAAATTCCTGAAAGGATTTTAGAACCGTCGAGAGGCGGAATAGGTAACATATTAAAAACTGCAAGTATAATATTCATATTAAATCCAATATTAAGTACAAGCCAAATGTATCTATTTACCCCACTAAAAATATCTGCTTGAAAATAAAGAAGTGGAAATGCCAACAAAATTGCAAATAACAGATTTGACATCGGCCCTGCAAGACTAGTTATCATAACACCTTTTTTTCTATCTTTAAAATACATTGCATTTACCGGC
>CAYXPB010000170.1:0-11285 GCA_964466645.1 uncultured Acetivibrio sp.
AAGAAATGGTTGTAATGGTAATGAAGGCTTATATGTATGAGTCTGTTGAAACTGCACAACTTACATTTACAGATAAAGGCGATATCGGAAGCTGGTCTTATGGATTTATAGCTAAGTCTGTAGAATTGAAACTTGTAGTAGGTTACCCTGACGATACATTCAAACCTAAAAAGGATGTAACAAGAGCGGAAGCTTCTACCGTTATCACAAATTGCATAAAGGCAGTGGAAGATAAGGCAGAGAAATAAACCGCTTTTAAGTACATAATTAAAATATATCTGCTTATGAGGCAAATAAACTTTAGGCAACTGGTTTTATTACCAGTTGCCTAATTTTATTATTGTATATAAGGTGATTCCAAAAAAATAATTGGTCAATCGCCATTTCAGAAAATATGATTAGATGGGCTTTGTGTTCTAATTATTGTATAGGTTATTTTTTCAAATGGCGTAAATTAAGATGTTTTGTAAAAAGATTAAAAAGATTAATTTTAGGTCTTTTTTTTATAATTATTAACTGGTAGAATATGCATATATAATTTATTGCTCATGGTATATTTACGCTATTATTAATTTGATTTTTTGGGGTTTTCCATGTTTTGATTACTTTTATTTTGTAGGGGTTTGAGTAATTAAAACAAAATTGCTGAGTAATTATCTTTAGTCTTTGACTATTTACTACTAAAGTATATGGGTTAAGGGCAAAGTCAGTGTGCTTTTTACAGTTATTAGACTAGAAATATTTTGTGAAAAAGCATTAGCTAGATAAGGATAATAATTAAGTCAATTCTAATAAAGGTTTTGAATCTCAAATCATTAGTATTCCAAATAACAAAAGGGAATTTGTAAATTAAGACAAGATATGTTAATAATTGCCTGTGCGCTTGCTAATGTATTTTTCTGGGAGAGCGTGCTTTTAATTAAAAAGTAATCAATATAGGCATTGATTAGAAAATAGAGTTTTTTAAGGATTAGGGGGGTGGTAGCTTAGATAAATATATACATATTAGAAGTTGATGTTTTATCAAAGCATTAAGTTTTAAATAAGCAAATTACTAAAAGAGATGTTATTAGGGGGTAGAAAATGAGACAGAAAAAAGTAGCAATACTCATTGTATTTCTATTGTTCAGTAGTTTAATGTTTAGCCAAGTAAAAGCAGAAGAGTCATTGGTTAATCAATATGATTATGCTATTAAGTCTGCATGCAAATGGCTAGGGGATAATCAAAATGAAGATGGTTCATGGAGTAGCAGTGAAATGCCATTTGTAACGCCAGAAATAGTAAAAGTGCTAAAAAGTTATGGATATCTTCAAGAAAACTGCCTAAAAGGGATAGATTGGCTTAAGGCTAATCCGCCTTTAAGTTATGATTTTTTGGCTAAGTATCTGAGTATTGAAGAAATTTCATCAGAAGAGGCAATTTCTGAACTAATTGAGAATCAGAATGATGATGGCGGATGGGGAATTAGTAAAGGCTTTGACAGCACCATTATCGATACTGCAATTATATTTTCAGCTTTGCTAAAAGAGGATGGTTACGATGAAGAACTGTTGAAAGCTGCAAGTTACCTTGTCTTAAACCAGAATAGCGATGGAAGCTGGGGATATTATTGTAATGAACAAGGAAATGTTTATGTAACAGGAACAATAAGAAAAGTATTGTTTGATTATCAAACGAGGACAAGAATTGACCTGAGTGAAGTTATAAAAAAGTCAGGAGACTGGCTTGTTGAAAATAAAAACCTGAAGGGAAGTTGGGGGGATACAGACGATAGCAGTGATAATATATTTCTCTCCTGTATTGCATACAAAGGACTTGTGTTTGACAGGAGGAACGATGTAAAAAATATTCCCATATATATGCTATCACTACAGCAAACCGATGGAAGTTTGGGAAACGATGCATACCTTACAGCATTGGCAATTGACGTTATTTCACAGTCAATAGCCCAAGAAAAAGTAGAATTGAAAGATGTAAAGTTGTATGTGGATGGTAAAGAATCCAATGTTGCCAATGCAAAAAGTTACATTGAGATTTATCCTATATTTAGCGGACTGGACTTAACAGTTGATGTATATATAGTTAATAATGCTAAAGAGAAATTCCAAGTCCATCAGGATTCAACTGGAAGATATCTTTGGAATGTTGGCATGTCTGAATCCGGAAAATACAATGTGGAGGTTGTTTTGAAAGATACGGAAGGAAAAGAGAAGGCTATAATGGAAAAATCCTTTGATGTTCTTCCCTATCTTGATATAAATCAGGCATACCTAGAAGTGACCCCAGGGGCCTCCCAATTATATAGACCTGTTTCACCTTCAGTTAAGCTGTTTGTTGATGGTGAGGCGAACACAGAAGAAGGATTGAGTGTAAGTTACAGTGTATATAAATCTGACGGTGACTACATTATATCAAAAGATGTACCGTTTGAAATGGGACAAGGGGACGGTTATATAGAGTTGGGTACTTTTGAAGTTGATAGCACAAGTCCTTGCGAATATACCATTTGTGCAGAGATTAAGTATAATAATTCAAAGATTGAGAGTAGGACTTCAAACTTTAAGGTACTCGAACAAATAAGCTCAACATATACATTAAATCAGGATTTTGAGCGTGGAACAATTACCGGTGTAAACCACGAAGATATTGCTGACCAGCTCCAGTTAAACAAGTCTGCTGTTGTTTTTCCGTATATTTGGATAGCTAACGCTGCAGAGGGAACGCTTTCAAAGCTTGATACAAGAACGGGAAGGGAAATTGCCAGATATAGAACCGGTCCAAATGCATATTCTGATCCTTCAAGAACTGCTGTTGATAAGGATGGTAATTGTTGGGTTGCCAACAGAGGAAATGGAACTGTTTTAAAAGTAGCAATGTTCGAAGGGGTAGATAGCAATGGAAATGGTAAAATAGATACCTGCACTGATTTGAATGGCAATGGAATCATTGAAGAGAGTGAAATTCTTGCATGGGGCCAGGATGAGGCGATTTTGGCTGTGACAAATGTAGGCACTTCAGGAAGTGGTCCAAGAGGAGTTGCCCTTGATAAAAAAGGAAGGGTATGGATAGGTCTATATAATGAAAAAAGATATATGGTGTTGGATTCAGAGGGCAAGGATACCGGAATCTCAGTAAGTGTTAATGCGCAACCCTATGGAGCAGTTATAGACAGTAAAGGTATTCTTTGGTCGTCGGGCAGACCTAGCAATTGTATAGAAAAGCTTGATACAAACACGGACAAGTACTTGAAAAGTTACAATGTTGGAGGAGATCTATACGGTATAGTTGTTGATAAAAGCGGAATAGTTTGGACACCTCTATATAGCGGAACTGCTTTAATAAGGTTTGATCCGATTACGGAGAGTTATACTCGCCACTTGGGGACCGGAGCAAATGGTAGAGGAGTCGCTGTTGATAATGATGGTAATGTGTGGGTAGCGTATTCTGGAAACCATAAACTAAATAAATTTGATAAGGATGGCAAATTTCTATTATCTGTAGATATCAATCCGATTGGATATGGACCTATAGGTGTAGGTGTGGATGGAGAAGGCTACATATGGACAGTTAATCAAACTACCAATAATGCAACAAAGGTCACTACTGAAGGTGAAATAATTGGATATTACCCTGTAGGAAGAGGACCTTATACTTACAGTGATATGACCGGATACAACCTTAAAAATTTCACAACTCATGAAGGAATATGGTCTGTTACACATGATGGAGGAATAGACGGTTATAATTGGTCAGGCATTAACTGGAATGAGAAAAAACCAGAAGGTACTGATATACAAGTAAAAGCAAGAGCAGATGATACAATTGAAAGTCTTGAGGAAAAGCTATATTTAGATATATCCAACGGGCAGGAAACAGTAGGTCTTAAGGGCCGATTTTTACAGGTACAGGTTAAGTTTATAACTTCAGATACCAAAACTCCTGTTTTAGAGGATATACAATTCATAGGAGAAAATCGTATTCCTGTTGCTGATGCAGGAGAAGACCAGATGGTTAGCTTGATGTCGGAAGATGGTACAAAGGTTATACTAAATGGAACACGTTCCTATGACCCTGATGGAGATAGCCTTGAATACAGATGGAAATGGGATAATGGTGAAGCAAAGGGATCACAACCTGAAGTATTGATGAAAGAAGGTGTGACAGAAATCAAGCTTACTGTAAGCGACGGAAAAGCAGAATCAGAGATTGATACTGTTAAGGTTACAGTGGTTGGGCCGGATAGTTTTACTACTTCTATAGTAAGTGATAAAGCTGGCTACCTTCCAAATGAAACTGTTACTGCCGCGGTTTATGGGATTAATAGCAGCAATTTGCCTAGAAAATTGGATTTAACGGTTAGTGTCATTGATTCTAATGGGAGAGTAATGCATACTATTGAAAAAGATGAAAATTTTGAATTTGGTGAAGATGAATCAAAGATACTCAACTATTCATGGAACTGTGGTAATACTCTTTCGGGCGATTATGCCATAAGAGCAGTATGGCTCGAAAATGGAAGAGTTGCTGCATTTGCCGAACATAAATTTAAAATGCTTCCGTCGGGAAAAGTACGTAACAAAGTCAGAACCGATAAAATTTCATACAGAGCTGGTGAAAATGCAAGTATTACCAATACTGTTATTAGTGCTGGAAGAAATATGGTTATGAAGGATTTGAGGGTAAAGACATTAATTCAGAATAATTCCGGTAATGTAGTATGGAATAATGAAACCTACATTGCAGAACTACTGCCACAGGAAATAGAGCAGTATAATGCTCTGTGTAATACAGGGAAGTTCGAACCGGGAGAGTATACCGTAACATCAGCTGTATACGAAACTGCTACGTCCTCTGCAGATGTGATTGGCATGCTTTGCATGGATATGACAAGTATACAGATTGAAGAAGAGGCACTTGACGGCTATGCAATAACCGGAGACCTTGAAGTTTTGACAAGAGAGGTTGAGACTACAGAGGATGTTGTCTTTAAGTGTCAATTAACCAACTTAAATAACAGTGAGATTAATGGAATAAGCAGTATAATAAACATAGTAGATCCAATTACTGGAGAATCTATTGCTTACATTCGTAATAGTGCTGATTTAAAGGTTGGCAGTCCTTATTTGAAAGAAGTTACCTGGAAGCACGAGAGAATAGACCCTGGAATCTATTTTGTGGTATATTCTGCACAACTGCAAAATGGAACAATACTTCCTTTAGACAGCAGTTATTTCAAGGTTTTGCCGGAGGAGATGCTGACAAATACTTTGATTACCGACAAGGCTCAATATTATTCAGGCGACGATGTGACTATATCCGATTCAGTGTATAATTACAGCACAAATTCAGATTTGGATAACCTTGTCCTTAAGACCTTTATAACAGACAAGGACGGTAAAATCATATGGGAAAATGAAAGGAATATAAATGAACTTAAACGTGGTCAAAGGATGGATATTGATAGAATATGGAGCACTTCAGGTGTGAAAGCCGGAAGCTATAATATTATTTCTCAGGTTCTAGTAAAAGTAGATGCCGGAAGTACTGAAAGTGGACATTTATACAGAAAACTTTCTGAAGACTTGGTGACGGTAAGAATAATTGCAAAATCTGTTAATCCACCGTCAGGAGGTGGAAGTAGTGGAGGCAAGGGCAGTGGAAGTAATGGCAGCGGAGGTAAAATAGAAGAGCCTAAAGAAGAAAAACCTGTAGCTGTACCGGTAGATATTGCAGTGTCTATTAGTGCTGACAAGTCCAGCTATGTAAAAGGGCAGATAATCACTTATACAATCAAATACAGGAATAAACTTGGTACACCATCTAATGAGTTTGAAATTGCTGCAAATATTCCGGAATATACTTCTGTACATGATAATGGAGAAGGACAGGTAAGGGACGGTAGGATTGTGTGGAAGATACCAAGTTTACCTGCAAAGGGACAAGGTCAAAAGGTATATAAGGTAATTGTAGAGGATTTGAATAAATCTGAAGTTTTAGTGTCTTGTACTGCAGCTGCAGAAAGTAAAGAAAAACTGATAAATACGGAAGATGACAAATCCACAATAACCGTAATGTTACGTTCTAATGATAAAGAAAAGGTAGTGCATATAGCATATATAAAAGGGTATCCTGACAAAACTTTCGGTGCTGATAGAGAAATAACCCGAGCAGAAGTTGTTGCAATGTTTGCAAAATTATTAGGCCTTGATACTAACGATTCAGCCAAGTCTTACAATGATGTTAAATCGGAACATTGGGCATCAGGAAGCATTAATGCAGTGACAAAGCTTGGAATATTCAAAGGCTATGAAGATGGAACATTTAGGCCTGATGCAGCTATTACAAGAGCAGAGTTGGCTGTAGTAGCAGCAAAGTACTTAAAGCTTGAAGAGATTAAACCATTTGAAGTTCACTACACTGATATAGAGGGACACTGGGCGTGTAACTTTATAGAAGAAATAAACCGTCATAATATCATTAAAGGATATAAAGATGGAACCTTCAGGCCGGATGCTAAAATAAAGCGTTCAGAAACAGTTACATTAATAAACAAAATGCTCTACAGAGGTCCGTTAAAGGTTGAAGAAAGTTCATTTATCGACGTATTGACCAGTCACTGGGCTTTTGGTCAGATTGAAGAGGCAGCAAGGGAACATGAACTTAAATTGGATGAAAGTGGAGATGAGATTTATAATATTGATTCGAGGGGGACAGACGATGCAGAATAAGAGTGTTTTAAAAAGGATTGCTTTATTTTTAATTTTGACTTTAGCAGTGAGTTTTGTACTTCCTTCAGAGGGAGTTATGGCTATTGGGCAGTACCTAGAAGTACAAACTAAGAGAGATACAATAATTCAACAAAGCAATATAACTTTACCGAAGGGTTTATATGATAGTGTTGATGTGTCACCTGTGGTTTCTGAGCCTAAGATCAATACAGAGCTTGGCAATCTTGCCGTGGACCTTAGTAATAACTTTGACAGATTAAAGAAAGCTTATACAAGTAATGATTTAAGTCTATTTAAACATAGTATCAAAGATATGTTAGAACTTTTGAGTAATTACAGTAAATCAATACAGAAAGATCTCGACAAAAATGAAGAAATTTTAGGACAACTTGATACAGAAAAAGGTGAACAAAGAAATAGCAAGTTCAGAGCTGAAATAAACCAAAAGCTCTTAGAATTTAAAGAGTCTTTTGAAGAGTTTGCTGAGTTTTCAAAAAGCATAAAGGACTTAAATGGAGCGGAGGCAGTAAAAGTAAAGGACGGTCTTAATAAGATTGAAAAGATCTTTATGCCGGGCCAGCCGGAAAACCCAATCGGAAGCAATCTTCCATACAGAAATGTATCGGCACAGCCGAAAGTTGCATCAATAGGGGCAGAAGCAGCTGCTCCATATATGAGTGCAATGGACGAAGAAGGTACTTCTGAGCTTCCAAAGGAACCACAGCCTGAAGATTTAGCTGAAACTGATGAAACAAAACTAACCAACAAAATAAAGGAACTTGCAGACTCACTCGGAACTCCCGTTAACATTTATGAGTATGTAAGAAACAATATGGAATTCGAACCTTACTACGGTTCAAGAAAAGGTGCCCAGGGAACATTGTCCCATAAGGGAGGTAATGATTATGACCAGGCTTCACTTCTCATATCAATGCTCAGGTACAAGAAAATACCTGCAAGGTATGTAAGAGGTCAGGCGGAAATTGAAATAGACAGGGCAATGGCTTGGACAGGGGCGGACACACCTGAAGCAGCAGCTCAGATTCTTGCATCGGCTGGTACTCCTGTAACATCAATGGTATCGGGCGGCAAAATAAATGCAGTCAGAGTTGAACATGTTTGGGTTGAGGCGTATGTTCCTTATGATAGATACAGGGGTGCTGGTCCTATGAAGGGACAAAGTATCTGGATACCGCTTGACCCTTCATATAAGCTTTATGAAAAAATTGAAGGTATTAGCAATATTGAAGATATTATAGGTATTAATAGTGCAACATTTGATAAAGCGGTTAAAGAACAAGATACAAATACAGGTAAGATCACCGGAATAAATAAATCGGGATATGATGCGCTTGTAAACAGTGCATCAGAAAAGTTACAAAAATACATAACTGATAACCATCTCGAAGACAAAACACTAGCTGATGTATTTGGAGGATTTAAAATAAAACCTCAAAATTTTGGTTTGCTACCGGCTTCGTTACCATACAAGAAGATAGGAAACGTAAGTAAATTTAATAAAATAACTGAAAAGTACTCGGATATGGTTAGTTTCGGTGTATATGGTTCAGATCCATATGGCTTGAATTTTACCGGAGACAAGGACTTTAGCATACAGTACAAATCAGTGGAGCTTTATAATAAAAAAGTAACATTGTCTTATGAGCCAGCTACAAAGGAAGATGCAGACATTATTAAACAATATGGGGATATATTTAGCGTACCTGCATATCTTGTAAAAATGGTGCCTGTGTTGAAAGTTGATGGAGAAAGCGTTGCTAAAGGTAAAGAAATCGGTCTAGGTTACAGGCAACAATTTGAAATAGGAATTAAGTCAACCGGGAGGGAAAAAGAACTTATAAACAATGATTTTATAGCAGGATCTTTCTATAATGTCGGCTTTGACTATCAAATTGTTTCTGAAGACGAACTGCAGACTATATCAGATAGGCTTAAAGATTCCGAGTATACTGCCGGGAATATTTATACAGATGAGAAGCTGGGAGAGATACTGAATTTTGTTGCAAAATCATATTTCATGGAGATGGATTTGATAAATGAAATACTCATGCAGCAAATGGAGGTTTCATCTGTAAGGTTGTTGAGTGAGGGTATAACAGGCTTTAGGGCAAATGTAAAGTATCTGTTTTCGGCACCAGTTGAACTCAGCAACGGGGGACTATACATTGATGTTGACTCGAATACAAACTCAGTTGTAAGTCGTTCTGGTGATAAGGAAGTCGAAAGGCAGTACATGGTTGCCTCGGGAATGATATCCTCGGCATTAGAGCACAGCATATGGGAGCAGGCAACAGGAATTGAATCGGTATCTACAATAAAGGTACTGGAGGTTGCAGCGGAGAGAGAAATTCCGATATATGTAATTACAAAGGAAAACTACAGCGAGTACGAGGAAAAGCTAAAGCTAAGCAGCAGTGTTAAGAGCGAAATCGGCAATGCAGTTAACGGTGGAAAGGTAGTTACCGTAGCTTCTGAGGAAATCACATTAGGCGACTGGACAGGAGCCGGCTATATAGTAATGGATCCCGAAACCGGTTCGGCCGGCTATATGATAAGTGGAGGACTTGCAGGAGGGGCAACCTCAATATGGGTAGATTTGGCGGCTCTTGCCAACATAGGCTTTGCAATTTGGGATTTTGTTGAGGCGATACAACTTATTGCAACTGGGATTGGACTTTTGGCAGCTGGACCTCTTGGGATAGCTCTTGGTATAGTAGTTATACTTTTAGGTGTAATCAGCTTAATATTTGCTATAATCAGTGTTATTAATACAATTGACTTGTGGATAAAATACCATAACGGCGATGCAGAAGCAGGCGAAGAAATACTAGGTGATGTAGCTCTCAACGCCATTTTGGCCCTGGCAACATTTGGGGTAGGACAGGCGATAAAGCCGATAGCAAAGTCAATAAAGAAGGCTAAAGCCGTCAAGGCATTAGGAGAAGAAGTAGTCGAACAGATGGTCAAAAACGGTGATTCATACGACGATATTATGGATCTACTAAAGGC
This sequence comes from uncultured Acetivibrio sp., assembly GCA_964466645.1. Classification (GTDB taxonomy): domain Bacteria; phylum Bacillota; class Clostridia; order Acetivibrionales; family Acetivibrionaceae; genus Acetivibrio. The sequence goes on from CAYXPB010000170.1 coordinate 9,760, forward strand.
CTTGAAGAAGGCGGGAGTATCAGATGATGTTGCTAAAGATGTTGCAGAAAGGTTTGGCAAAGAGGGATTAGATTTAGTCAGACAATACGGTGATGATGCAGCGAAGGCAATGAAAAAAGGCATTGATCCAGATACCATTAAAAAGCTTGATGAATTGGGTATTGATCCATCTGATTACGATAATATGGGTATAGACAATCTTGATGATGCAAAAGCAGCAATTCGTAGTGCAGAGGGTGGTAATGTTGGTGGAAAGACTTTAGACATTGTCAAAGAAACAGATAGGTTTATAGACTACATTAATGAGTCAGGAACGGTAGTACGTATACCGAAACAAGATCAATCATCTATTGCTGAATCGATTAGTAGGAAGTTAAGTAGTACTGATATTGGCGAAAGTACAGAGGCAAAGGTGGCAGATTATATAAGTAAGAATACAGATGCTAAAATTACAGAATTTGGGAATAAAGTCAAAACTACTAATGGGAGTACATTGGGAGATATTGATGTTGCGACAGATAATACCCTAATAGAGGTAAAAAAATCTATTTCATCAGTTAAAGATGGACAATTGTACAAGTATATTGATAGCACTAACAACATGTATCTCAATGCACAAAATAAGAAGGTTATACTGTACATAGATGAAGTTATAGATTTGACTAACCCGAACAATGTGAAATTAATAGAAAAAATAGAGGGTATGGGAATAACGGTTGTTAATAGTATAGGGCAATTGAAGGGAGTGGTTAATTAATGGGGATTTCAGGGATGTTACTAAAATGCAAGGAGAAATTTGATTTTGATAAACTAAGACATGATGTAAAGTATGCAGCAAATCAGGCAAATGTAATTTGTTTAGAAGGGATTGGGTTTAAAAAGAATAGTAATGGTACCTATGAGTATATGACATTCATTCTTCGAGATAAAGACAAGGATGATAATGAATTTCTTATGTATGCATTCAATGATATTGATGATATGATAGATGGAAGATATGATTTTATTGATGAAAAGAAAAATTATCAACAGTGCCTTAACATAGAAAGTTTTGTTTCATCAAAAATGTTGCTTAAATTTATTTATGAGTATATGAAGTTAAACAGGGATGACATTTTTTATGATGAATTAGAGTGGTATTATACTTTCGAGAATATTGAGAAGATTGTTAATATGAAAGCATATGATGCTGAATGGTGCTATAAAAATCCAATAGATTTACTATCCTCTTAGTCCGACTTGTGCCTAGTTAGTGTATAGACATGTCGATGTTTATACTTCAAAGAGTGTGTTTTTATAGAGTCTACCTTTGAACATAGTAAATTTAATAATGTTACTTTTGAAGAATGCCGATTTGAAAATGTGAAGTTTGATGAAACTCTAAGCTACCAAAGGGTTAAATTTATAGAATAAACTCAAGTATGAGGATGTAAAAATCAAACCCCTGCCCTCTCTAAAAAAGACTTGATTTCGAGAGGGCAGGGGTCTATTGAAATACGACTTTATAGCTTTTGAGACGTGTGAGG
>CAYXPB010000171.1:0-11216 GCA_964466645.1 uncultured Acetivibrio sp.
GGTTTTTCATCATATACTGCAATAGCAAAGGCAAGTAAATCCTTTTGGATACCGCTTTCACGTATATGGCCTTCCATATATACCTCTCCCGGTATTCCTAACGGAGGATATCCAAATTCATTAAGCTCTGCCTGTTCTTCCATAAGCTCTATTAATTCCGCTTTTTCAGCTTCTGTAAATAAATCATAGCACCAATCATAGACACATGAACCAACAAATATATTATGCCCTGCTACTCTCCCGGGATATAAACCTCTTAAATCCGCAATAAAAAGTGTCCTGAAGTAATTAAGTATAATAGTTTTTGCCTTTATTCCGTATGTCTGTTGTTCTGTTATAAGGTATAATAAAGCATTAGACTCAGCAACCTCTAAAAAAGCAGGTTTATAATTCGGCGCTCCCGTTTGACTTAAAATTCCGTTTGTATTTGTTGCCGCTGCAGTTAAAAGCTTTTGATATACTGCCTGATTCTGAGGGTGATTTAAATTGTCCCTTATTCTTGGAAGATCACTGCTTGTTAGCATAACTCTCGGATGCACATCTTCAGGTGGAAAGTTCTGTGGCGTTGAATAAGCCGGTTCTGGTATCCTAGTATTGTCATTTGTAATAATTACTTTATCAATACGATTTCCGGCTTCTCTAGAATAAATACGGAATGTGTGAGTACCGGCATTTAATAATACAGATTTAACTCGTTTCCATTCCCATTGATCAGTAGTATTAGTAGTTGTCATGGAAAAATTGCCGTCCATAGAATAATAAAACGAATCAGAACCTGTTGAAAAACCGCATGTACGCACATAAATTAAATAATAATCCCTTTCAGTTACCGAAAATTGCTTTTCAATATGAGCACCGTTAAAATAACTGTCACTATTTGCACTTAAATTTACCTGTAAAGATTTAGCATATTTACCACCGGATGCTTCACCATCATTTATTACAGAGTAAGCAGAGCTATTTAATATAAAATCCTCTGCCTCAAACTCTGCCGTATTCTCTCCTGCATAACAATTATTAACCGATAGTATTGAAAGCACAAATATGCAAATTAAAATTATGTTAATTATTATTATTTTCTTCTTTTGCCCCATTAATTTTAAAAGGATATTCTCCATAATTAGTCCTTTCATATATTGCAATGTAAAATCATTGCATACTGGTTAATACACCATTATATTGCCGGGGCTGCCTGATAACCCCTTTTACAGACAGTCCCGCTTAAATTATTCTAAACAAACCTACCTTTAAAATCAGTTTAGTAATATTAAATTAAAAGTTAATCAACATCTGATATATTAACAATCCGAGGTTCTCCATATTTAATGCTTATTACCTGGTTTTTATCTTTCGTTATAACATACGCTCTTGTATAATGCACATCTCCAAGATATTGTATTTCTCCGGTTAAGCAAATACCATATTGTCCTTTTCTGTTCATTGGATGATCTTGTGTATTTGCCTTATATTCTTTGCATCCAGATTTTCCAATTTCCGGATTAGTATCTGTTTTGGAATATACAACGCCGTATTCTACAATGGTTTCATCCTTATTTTTAATAATTGTCCCAAAGGTAATACTGCTGTTTAAAGTCTTAAAAACATAAGGGAAACTTGCTGAGGATGTCGGTCTGGTATCCTCTGTAAATATAATTTCCAAAGTAGTATTATCAGTTACAGCTCCTGTTTGATATTCTTCGGCAAAATTATTAATAGAAATATCGACTCCATTCAAAAGAAGTTTATCGATAACATACCCGAAGTTAACCTCAATACCAAATTTAGCTGTATATCCGTCAACTACAGCAATCTTATCACCGGTTTGCAATATAGTATCACCGTATAATAATTTTCCGTAATTTCCAACAGTAATTCCAATCTCATGTGTTGGCACAGGAATTACAGTTTCTGCTTTTAATTCAGTATCGCTGCTTCCGCAAAAAACATATATAGATTCGTTAACCGCTTCTTCTGGCACGGTTATTGGAAATGAAAAAGTATATTCATTGCTATCACCAGTATTTTTTTGAGTAAGATAATAAATGTATCCGCTCAACGGTATATCGTTATATTCAAACTCAAGATATTCGCCTACTCCGTTATTATAAGTACCCGCAAGCATTAAGGTAATATTCTGGTTTGTAACAGGCTGCCCACCCGAAGTTGCAGTTGCTTTTAACTCAATATCGAATGTCCCGTCCCCGTTAGAAGCACAGGAAAGAATAGAAACGCTAATATCAACATTGGAAGCGTTTACAAGTAGACCTGCACTTAGCATAATGAAGCAAAAAAGTATCGACAGTGAAATAATTTTTTTCATAATTATATCCCCTTTCATTATTTAATAAATGCTACCGGTCCATAGGTACCGCTACTTCCTAAAATTTCAAATTCAAATTGAGCTTCTTTTTCACCCGCAGGTACAATTAACTCAACCTTATAAATGTCGCTGTATAAGGTATTATCTGTTCCCGGAGTTGCGCTATATGAGCCCTGTTCAACAATTCTTAATTCTCCTGTCAACTTTTGGGCTCCATAATCATCCGCCATGGCTGAATTGCAGTAGAAATACAAGGTTGAAGTCTTATTTAATGTAAGCCTTATTTTATGAGCCATAAATTGATTATTTTTATAGTCATTTTTTAAGCCTATAATTTGGGCTCCTTCCATTTCTGCTGGGAAATCAGTATAATACCAATATCCTCTATCGGTAAATACTCTACTTGTATAATTTTTAAATTCCGCCTGAGAATTCCAGTCAATAATATTTCCGCCATTAAGATTATAAATTGGATACTGCAATGAACCTAAAGAAATAATATTGTCGGTCTTAGATTCGCCAAAAGAATTTGTATAAGAAACAGTAATATTTTCATATGGCTTTGCTAAAATACATGGTGTAAAAGCTCCTGCGGTATAATCGTAATTCATATAAATGGTAAATGTAGCATTTTCTTCACCATCCGGCACAATACAATCATACATATAATTTGGCTGTGATGAGTATGGCACAGGTGCATAAGGTGCAGTTGAAAGTGTTGTCATTTCTCTAATCATGAAATCATCAGCTGAGTATCCTGTCTCAGTATAGCCATAAGTTTCTGCTAAGGCTACATTTGAACGAAAATAAACTCTTATACTTTTATCTGTAGTAAAAGTTAATGTTACATTTTTATCGGTTCCAAGCATACCATTTACTCTGACTCTTCCCGGTATATTTTGTGCTCCGATAAGCTCAATCGGCAAATTTTCAAAATAATGATACCCTATCATTCCTATTCTGCTTACATTGGCATGAAGCTCATCTAACGTCGAATAAGTACGCGAATGTCCATCCTTATACTTATAAGTCGGTTCGCGAAGAAGTCCCAACATATCAACATCCAGTCCTGTTGCAGTACGTGAATCAGGAAGCCCTGAAGTATTGGTAAATGCCTCCGTTATATCTGTTATGCTTGCTAAATCTCTTGATTGTAATTGTTCTGTATACGGTAAAGCAAATACAGAGGAACAATAGTCAGCTGTACCTCCTGTAAAATTCATATGAATAGTAAATGTTGCACTTGCCTGGCCTTCCGGAACAATTAAATTACATTTATAATTTGGAAAATTTTTATAATCAGCAGGAGCAAAAGGAACTGATGTTGCAGTTGGACAATACCTTAACTTAAACTGCTGTTGTGTATACCCTGTTGGCGTATAACCATGAGCTGTTGCTAAGGCTGCATTTGATTGGAAATAAATTGTTACGCTCTTATTAATTGTGAAAGTCATATCACAATTTAAATTCGTTGATAGCATTTGACCCTTAACTCTAACTCTCTGTGGCAAAATCTTTGCTCCTAAAAGCTCGCTTGGGAATTGATCTAACATATGAAATTGGAAAAAGGCAGCTCGGTTAGCATTTGCATAATACTCGGCTTCACTTGAAAAAGCTAAAATATCTCCACCCGAATAATTATATGTGGTATTTTTTATATAACCCATAAGCTCAACCTCTGCATCAGTCGCCGTTCGCGAATCAGGATTTCCATCAACATTTAAATAGCTTTCAGAAAAGTTTGTTATAACAGGATTACTTATTTGAAGTGTAATAGTATATGTTTTTGTGCTTCCGTTTGGAGCAACTGTATCTATAGTAATTTCATCTTCATTTTGAGAAATTGTATAGGTAGTACCTAAATCTGTACAAACCGGGATAATTTCCTTTGGAATTTGATCAATTAATGTATAGGAATATGTAGTAGAATTAAATCCTGATAATGGTACACCGTCAATTAAAATACCGCTTAAATCTGAATTATTTTTTCCTATAGCAGAATAATCACCAATTGGAATCATTGTATCATATCCGCTCCATAAGTAAGCCTGAATTTCGCATGCAGATGTATCAGCGGGTGTTGTCACACTTGCCTGAAATTCTTTTTTTGCACCTACAAATGGAAATTTTTGATTATCTGAATTAATACCAATCATAGCTCCGTTATTATAAATCACAAGAATCATTCTCATTGAATTATAATCATTATAGCCGACTTTTTGCACTGTTGCCTTTAAAGTAATTTCAGTATTAGAAGGCAATGTGCTTGTCGTAATTTTTGTTTCTCCGTTATAGTAACCAAAGCTAACAACCTTTACGCTTTTTAAGTGAGTTAAGTCATTTACTGCATATACCGGCGCAATTGATATGAATACCATCATAGCAATTAATAACATACATAATTTTTGTTTCATAAAATAGGCCCCTTTCTGCTTCTTTAATTTAAATTAGATTTAATTTAAGTCTTAATTTTAAAGACTCTTTCTAAGAAATACTAAGTTGCTATAAAGATAAGTTTAAAAGTTAAACAGTTAACCTCCTTTTTCTTGTTATTTGCAAATATAGTCTACCATTTCAAAGTTAAAATTGCCGAAAACTAAAGCTTAAAAAAGCTTATTTATTATGTATAACTTTCTAGTACGCAATATTTTATTAAATTTCAATTTTATCTTAACAGTCTTTGCATGTAATATCCATACATAAAAAGGTAATTTTTATACACATTTAGTTAAGTAAGAATAAACTAACTTAAGCTTTTAAATCAGGAATGCTAACCCATTTTCCGCCTTGTTTAATGGATTCACTGCTTAAAATCCCCGGCAAAGTCATATTCATTGCCATATCAAAACTAATGGGTACTTTTTGATTTTGTATAATTGCTTTAACAAATTCCTTGGCTACAACACAATCTCCTATTTCATGACTAATATTTTCAACATTTTTAACAAGAGTAAACCAATCCTTGGGCAAGAATTCCTTTTCATAATATTCTAAACTCTTCCATTCTTCTATGCCGTATTCATAATTTTCAATATGAATTTCACTTACATCCGGGGCATTACTTCTTATTCTTGCTTTTCCTTTAGTTCCGCAAACCTCAAAGGTAAGGGTATAAGGGGTGGGCGTATCAAAGTCAGTACGAATTTGAAACAGTTTTCCGCTTTTCATTTTTCCTAACATTACATTACTTATTTCTCTATGCAATTCCTTGCCGTTATACACTCTTTTTTTCCCGCTTCCTATACAACAAATCCTATCTAAAGTATCGTTATCTCCAAACCATTTTAAAATTGGTCCTAAGCTATGTGTACAATAGCTACATCCATCAAGTGTGTTTATTCTCCATTCATTAAGCTCTTCTAAATAATGTAGATATTGTCCCTCTGCATAATGTATTTCTCCAAGAAGTCCTGATTTTATAATGTTTTCAATAACAATTACATTTTTATAATAATTTACGTTTTCCGCAAGCATATACTGAGCCTTGCTTGATTTTACAGCTTCATACAGTTGTCTACATTCTTCAACACTGCTTGCCGATGGTACTTCAGACAATACATGAACATTATGATTTAAAGCATAAATTGCCTGCTGAACATGGCAAGGAATAGGCGTTGCAATAACTACTGCACTTATTAGTCCGCTATGTATCATCTGATTATAATCTGTAAAGGTTTTAACACCATCACCAATTTTATCTTTATATTCTTGCATACCTTCTTCCTTTAAATCACAAATTGCCGTTATCTTAATATTTGGTTCATCTAAATAATGTTTAACATATATTTTCCCTCTGCCAACTACTCCTGCAATACCGATTTTAAGCTCTTTCATTATCGTTTCATTCCTTTCAGGCCACTATATTACAATATTTGATATGCCATATTATTCTGACTGCTATATATAGACTCAACAATTCTTTGATTTATAACAGCATCCTTTGCCGTAACCGGAACCGGTGTATCATAAATAATCGAATTACCAAAAGCCTCAATTTCTTTGGTGTACATATTTCCAAGTTCTGTTTCTATCCTCATGAAGCCCTTTAAATTTCTATCTTGTGTTGCATCGTAATCTGAAGAGTTATTTAGAACTATAAATTCAGCCTTTCCGGTTTCCACCTGAGAAATTGTACCCTCAGCCATAATGCTTCCATTTGTTCCATAAATCTCAAGTCTGCATTTTGCTGCTATATCCGGGATATTAAAGTTTGAATCGATACAACAAATAGCACCATTATTCATTTTAAGCAGAACCACACCAGCGTCTTCAACATTATATTTAAAAATTTGATTACCTGTCATTCCGGTAACTTGTTTAACGTTAAGGCCGGTAATATACTGGATTAAATCAACGCAATGAATACCCATATCCATCAATGCACCACCTCCGGCAGTAGCTTTATTCTGTCTCCAGTTATTCTCCATTTCTGGATACCAGCAAGTGAGCTGCGCCCTTGCCGATACAATTTCCCCTATAGAGCCCTTTATTACTATTTCTCTCATTTTCTGATGATAGCCATGAAACCTCATCATAAAACCTACGCCAAGTTTAACTCCTTGCTTATCACAGAATAACTCAATTTCCTTTGCATCCTTGCTTGTAAGAGCAATAGGCTTTTCAATAAGTATATGCTTTTTTGCTTTGGCTGCAATAATAGCTTGTTCCTTATGGCAAAACACAGGTGATGCAATATAAACTGCATCAATTTCTTCCAATGCACACAGTTCCTCTTCTTTTTCAAAAGCATATTTTGCTTTATATTTCTTCTGCACTTCTTTAGCAATTTCAAAATTAGTATCCATTACTGCAATAAGTTCAGCATTATTAGCAAGCATCATTCCAGGTAGTGTTCTTCGATCTGCAATCCCTCCACAACCGATAACACCCCATTTAATCTTTTTCATATTATTCTCCCCTTTGCATTTCAGCTACAGAAGAAAGTATTGCATCAGCCATATAATCAAGCTGTTCTTTAGTAAGACCGTATATAGGAAGATGTGTAAATCTATGATGAAAATACTCTTCACATATCGGGCAGGATAATGCAATCTTATCACGATCGTATCCAAGAGAACGCAAAATATCAAATTTATATAAAGGCCCGAAATGTGGTATATTAGTTACTCCCCTTTTTTCTAATTTCTTTTTAAGAACCTGAATATCGCCACCTGCTTTTTGAGGATCAATTTGCAGCAAATATAAGTGGAAGGAAGGAATAATATCCTTATTCCCTAAGTCCTGAGGTATTATCGCTATATTTTCTTTTAATCTGTTTGTCATATATGTAGCTGCAATTGTACGTTCTTTTATTATTTCATCATAACGTTCCACCTGAAGCCTAAGACCTAATCCTTGGATTTCAGTTGTTGATGAATTTCCTGCAACAAACACATCATTTTTACCCGAAATTGCAGTTATGTCATATAACCAGTCCTTAATTTTTCTATTAAAATTGAGACCTAAAAATCTAGCACGAGGCATTTCTTCTTTAAAATTCTGAATGTTTGTGGTTAAAATACCTCCCTCGCCGAACGAAGTACAGTTTTTAACCTCATGAAAGCTAAATGAAGTAAAGTCGGAAATTGTTCCGATTTTTTTACCTTTATATACAGCACCAAAAGCATGCGCTGCATCTTCCAATACTGTAATATCATGCTTTTTTGCAATTTCTAAAATAGGATCCAAATCTACGGGATAACCTCCAATATGTACGGGAACGATTACTTTTGTTTTTGATGTTATTTTTCTTTCCACATCATAAGGATCCATATTAATTGTTTTTGGATCAATATCTGCAAAGACAACTTTGGCTCCAACTGAAAGAGGATAAGCCATTGTTGCTATAAATGTTATAGCCGGAACTATAACTTCATCTCCTGCCTTTAAGTTTGAATATTTATATGCAATTTCAAAGCCTGCAGTTGCATTCGTCACAAACAGACTGCTATCAGTCTTTAAATAATTATTCACTGCTTGTTCAGCAAACTCAACCTGTGAACCTAATGATAGTTTTCCGGGTGGTGATGAAAGCTTATCAAGTTTGTCAATTTGTAATTGCAATGACTTTATAACCTCATCATATTCCCTACCTTCACCCTGCATAAGAAATTTAATAATCTCCATTAAATCTTCTTTATTATAGTTTTCTCCAACAGCTGCCCATGGTACCTTTGTTTCCCCTGTATTATATCTAAAATCCGAATCTCTTTTCCCCATTTTAATCCTCCATTTAATTTTCATTCAACGTTTTTCAAGAACATTAATATATTCCATTAAACCTTCTATCATTTCATTGCATATCTTCTCTCCAAGTTCTCGTGATGCTCTCTTTGGAAATCCCATTACGCCAACCTTTATTTCTTCTTTTTGACTGACCTTTTCGACAATGAACGGACTATTAATTAGTTTTTCTCTTTTTTCAAACCAGTCTTGATCAGTACGCATCATTCTAGATATATATTCATCATCCATTACTATATCAGTTTTTACCAACTCAGGTTTCCAATACAACATCAAGGAGGTTTCAACCATCCCGGCATGAAAATCATGTTCAGGTTCCATGGAATAAGCGTTTAACCACGTTTTAGACAAATTCCAGCACTCTACCAAAGAAAGTGTTATATCATTGGTAAGCTTTTGATTTCTTCTTTGTATCATTTGCAATGAGCTTACTAATGCTTGCTTATTATCAGTTCCTGCGTGCCCCAATAAAACAACAATATTTTTGAAGCCCATTCTTATAAACTCCATACTAATATCGGAAATTAGGAGTCCAAAGGTATTTGGATTAATATTAATTGTTCCTGGAAGTTCTCCACCTGAAAAACTATAGTGAACTGCAGGAGCAACAACTGCATCTATTTTATCATTAGCATATCTTGTAAGTTGAACGGCATTTAAAATATCTGTACTTAAAGGCAGGTGATACCCGTGCTGTTCAACAACCCCCACAGGCAATATTACTGTTTTTGTTTTTTCTAATGCTTGTTCCATATCCTTTACTGTCATTTCTTCCATAAAATAAGCCATAAATTTTCCTCATTTCCGAATAAATTTAAAATATACATATTTATTTTTTCTAAAAATGAAACATTATAAAATTATTCAATGATGCTATAAGGATTTGAAATATCAAATATATTCTGGCATAAAATAATTGCCATACCCTTGATTGCCTCTTCTATTTTAACATTTACCTGGTTAATACCCAAATTCTCCGTCAAAACTGGATAAGCTCTTTTCCTCAAGCATTCTAATGCAATTTTTATAACTTCATCACATTTATAATATTCTCCACCATTAATGATCACTAGTTCTGCATAAAAAACATTTATTAAATTCGCCAATCCGATTCCAAGATATTCACCGCATTCTTTAATAATTTTCTTAGCATTTTCATCTCCAGAATAAAACTTTTTTATAAAATCATTATAATCAATTTTTTTATCTTTACTTTGTTCTTGGTATTGAGATACAATTCTTTCTACTGAACACATAGCCTCAAGGCAACCATAATTTCCGCAAAAACACTTAGGACCGTTTTTTTCTATTGTTGTATGCCCTATTTCACCTATAACAGATCGATTTATTAGACCTTTATAATATGAAACAGCACCTATTCCACCTTCTAAATCAACAAAAATCATACTATCTAAATCCCGCTGTTCTTTATTATAAAATTGCCACGCAGCTTTAATAATTGATGTATTTTCAATTAAAACCGGCAACCCTGTGAAACCTTCCAACTCGTCTTTTATATTTATTGATTTCCATTTAAAGCTTGATGATAAAATATATCTGCCATTATTTATAACCAGCCCGGAAATAGCAATTCCAATTCCCAAAATTTTTTCTTTCTCTTTTTCTTTAATCTTCTTAATCTCGTCTTTCAATACTTCCAAAATAAACTTTGGTGTTTGACCATTAAGTTCTATCTCTTTTTTCTTCTTTATCTTACCTTCCAAATCAGTTAATGTTACTGTCATAAAAGAAAGTTCGAGATTAACACATATAAAATTATAAGCACGGCTATTGAATTCCAATAGAATTCCTTTTCTGCCTATTCTTTCTGCTTTTTCTAATCCTTTTTCCGATATTAATTTTTTTTTCATAAGGTATGATACAATATTCGTAATAGAAGATAAAGACAACCCCGTCGCTTCCGCAACCATAGGTCTAGCGACTAAAGGATTATTTCTTATGTAATTAAGTACCTTTAATCTATTCATTTTTTGCATCAATTGGACATTTCCTACTTGTTTTTTCATATAAAAATACTCTCTTATAATTATTTTATTCATTGCATTAATTATTATATATCAAGAAGAAATAATTGTCAATATATTTTTATAGGATTCTTATTTAAAGTTATATTTTTACGTTTTATTCTAAATATATACATAGGGTATTGCATATGCGTTATATACTATCTTTACAAAACACTTCATCTATGTTATACTCTAATCATATCTTAATAATAATTATTTAGCACAGTCAGGGAGGTTAAAAAGCGAATGCAGCTTAATCAGACCGAAATTAAAAATATTTTTGAAATAACTAAAATAATTACCTTATTTACAGATCAAATATTACCGTCGCAAGCCTGCAAAGAAGAGTTATATGACTTTTGGCAAATGATATACATATTCAAAGGTGAACGTGCAATTAAAATAGAAGATATAACACACCGTCTTATAGATGGTCAAGTTTTGTTCTACCCTCCTAATATTCCTCATAATAGTATACATAGTATGAATACAGTTTCAGAAATTGGCATTATTTCATTTATTTGTCCATCTATAAATATGGATTTTTTTAAGCATAGAGAATTTTCTCTTAAATCAAAAGAAAAAATTTTAATTTCAAACATTCTAAAACAAGGAAGCTCTTTATT
>CAYXPB010000172.1:0-11145 GCA_964466645.1 uncultured Acetivibrio sp.
TCCAATTCTGTGCTGTCCTTCGTCTGTATACCAATTTCTTCCAACCAATAACCATCATTTTTATTAGGCGTCGAATCCGTTTTATCATGATTTTAATATAACTACCAGGATTCTCACATTTTAACCGGGATGCTTTGTTATCCTCTCAAAATTGAGCAATAGAACTCCCAGATTTACTTATGCTTGATAGATAATTGGAAAGATCAATTCCCCCATAACATAGACAACTTTTAACCGTGTTTCCCACAATTATCATCAAATGACAACGATATATTAAATTATTTGTTTTGTAATAATGATTTATTTAATAAAATTTAGAACACTTTTTAAAAATAAATGGCAATTCAATCGTAATGTTGACAATGGATAAAATGTTATGATAGAATGAAAGCGCTTTCATAATAAAATACATTAGGTGATTTCATTGCGGATGAAAGACATAGCTGATATTGCAGGCGTATCGCTTGCAACAGTATCGAGAGTTTTAAATGCACCTCATCTTGTGAAAGAAGAAACTCGAAATAAAATACAAGCAATTCTTGAGAAGAATAACTTTATTGCAAATGCTTTCGCTAGAGGATTGGTTATGAATTCCATGAAATCTATTGGTGTTTTAACGGTGGATTTGAGGGACTTGTATTTTTCAAATGTGGTTTACAATATTGAAAGAGAATTTACCAGTCTTGGATACAACGTAATTCTGTCAAATACCGGCGGTGAAATTGGTGAGAAGAAAAGATACCTATCAATTATGTTAGAAAAACAGGTTGATGGATTAATTTTAGTAGGATCAGTTTTTAAGGAACGGAAAGGTAATGATCATATACTTGCTGCAAGTGAAAAACTACCAATTGTGATGGTAAATACATATTTAGAAGGAAAAAATATTTATTCAGTTGTTTGTGATGATTCTCAAGGAGTAATGGATGCGGTAAATTATTTATACAAAAAAGGAAGAGAAAATATATATTATTTATGTGATATAAAAAGCTATGCTGGTTTAGCAAAACTCCGTGGTTTTCAAAAAGGTATGAGTTCCAACAATCTTAATAAAGATAACATAATACATATAGAAAGAAGTTTACAGGGAGGATATCAAGGAGCAAGCGAACTCATAAGTAAAGGGATAAAAGTATCAGCTATAATTACGGGGGAAGACATAACAGCAATTGGTGCCCTTAAGGCTTTTGTTGAAAATGGGTATTCAATTCCTGATGATGTATCTGTAGTTGGGTATAATAATTCAATTTTAGCAGAAGTATCAATGCCTACGTTGACCTCAATAGATAGTCTTTCTGAAACCATGGCAAGCACTGCAGTCCATACAATGTTCAATATATTATCTAGTCAAACTGTATCAATACGAACTGTTTTAACACCAAATCTTATAATTAGAGAGAGTACACCATAAATCTTTAGAAATTTATGGATATCATGAATGGGAAAAATTATAAATTTTTAGTTAAAAATGAAAGCGTTTACAATATTTTAATTTATCTTGTGATTCTTTTGATAAAAGTCTATTTTTAAGCCAAAATAAATGAAAGATTAATAAAAAAATTTACTCTAAAAGAATTTGCACACAAAAATATTATTAGTATTGTTATTATAATACTTATTTAGTTATATGTTGGTGAGAAAATTTTAAAGATATTGTTCATATTTATGGAGGAAAAAAATGGAGAATTTAATTACAGGCACAGGAACAAAATCTAAAAATAACTTGAAAATGAAGGAAAACATAAGTCGAATAATTCAGAAATTATATATGCCAGTATTATTAATTCTTCTTATTTTAATTTCATCAACATTATCAAAAAGTTTTTTAACAGTATCAAACATGTTAAGCATAATAAGATTTTCATCTTTGTTAATAATATCGTCTATAGGCATGCTAATGGTCATAATAGTTAGAGGATTTGATTTGTCCATTGATGGAGTAATTGTACTTTCTAGTGTATTATTAGGATTTTTTCTGGAAAAAGCTGGCTTGGGCCTATTTTCTGTACCTATTGTTTTAGCATTTGGAATTCTTGTTGGATTTGTTAATGGAATTTTAACAGCTTACGCAAAAATTGAACCTCTTATTGTTACTCTTGGTATGTCAGTCGCTGTTACTGGATTAGGATATCAAGTCAATAATGTATTAATTGGTGGCAGTTTGCAGTTACGTGATAAGACGTTCTTGTCGGTATTTGGTGCAAGATCAGGATTTTTCCAATCTCCCATGATTTCAATGATTATCGTTGCTATTATTTTCAGTATTGTGTTAAATTATCTTGTCTTTGGAAGAAGGCTTAGAATTATAGGAGGAAACCCCGACGTAGCAACACTCTCAGGGATCAATACAAAACAATATATTATGTTTTCTTATATGGTATGTTCTTGTCTTGCGGCTTTAACGGGAATATTAAGTACTGCTATGATAGGAAGTTCAACTCCTCGGATCGGGACAGGATATGCACTGCAAAGCTTGACAGTCGTGTTTCTTGGGGGAGCTACTTTTGCTGGTGGCAAAGGTTCTGTTGTAAGCACTGTAATTGCTGGTTTAATTTTAGGTGTAATTTCTAATATGCTAAATCTTCTTAATCTCCCTGTTTACCCTCAACAAATGATAAATGGTTTAATTCTTGTTCTTGCAGTTGGCTTACGTAAAGCTTGGGGAAATAAGCATTAGGGTGAGAGGTGACATAGCTATGGAACAAGATAATTATATTATTAAAATGGACAAAATCACAAAAAGATTTGGTGGTACATTAGCTTTAGAGGAAGCTTCGTTATTTGTTCGAAAAGGAGAGATCCACGCATTAGTTGGTGAAAATGGAGCAGGGAAGTCCACACTTATGCGTATACTTTCAGGTGCTTGTATTACTGATAAGGGAACAATTCAAATACAGGGAAAAGACGTGGCACTTCGCTCTAGTAAAGAGGCACTTATAAATTATGGTATAGGGATGGTTTTTCAAGAGGGAACTTTGGTTCCAACAATATCTGTAGCAGAAAATATTTTTATACCTCAAGAAGCAATTGGGTCAGGGGCTCGATTAGTAAATTGGGCGAGTATTATCAAAAAAGCTAAAGAAGTACTTAATGAGTTGGGAGTAAATATTAATGTACAGTTAGATGCTGGAGAATATTCACTTGAGGAAAGATGTCTAATAGAAGTAGCTAGAAATCTTGTAATGAATGTACGAATCTTAATTTTAGACGAATTAGGAGCAACGTTAACGGCTTCAGAAATGTCTAACGTTTTTGAGATCCTCCTTAAACTTAAAGATAAGGGATGTACCATCATATTTATATCCCATAGGTTAGAGGAGGTAATGGATTTTGCAGATAGTGTAACAGTTCTTCGTAAGGGGAAAAACGTTTCAACTCTTGAAAGAAATGAAGTTACTCATGATAAATTGGTTGAACTAATGACAGGAGGAGTTGTTGATTATTCTAGAAAAGAAAAAGAAGTTGTTGCACATGAAACTCCGTTACTCCGTTTAGAAAATTTCCAGATAAAAGGCGGAAATAAAATTAATTTAAATCTTTTCCCAGGAAAAATAATAGGTCTTGCAGGAGTTGCCGGAAGTGGACGTAGTGAAATGCTACGAGCAATCTTTGGCATAGACCCATATAAAGGGAAGATATTTATTAATGGACACGAAGCCACTATTCATAATCCAATGCATGCTATAGCATACCGGATTGGATATTTACCTAAAGAAAGAAAATTAGAAGGGATTATTTCAGATGATTCTGTTGTGCTAAATACAACTTGCATGTCACTAAAATTAATCAGTAAAAGTGGATTTTTAATTAGACAAAAAGAAATTGAACTAACTAAAGAAGGTGTAGAAAAATTTTCTATATCATGTGGATCGATTGAAAATGTTATAGATTCATTAAGCGGAGGCAATCAACAAAAAGTATTATTTACTAGATTGATAAGTGCAGGTACAAATATTCTCCTTTGTGATGAACCGACAAGAGGTGTTGATATTAGTTCTCGTCAATTGCTTCATGAGCAAATTCTCCAGCACGCCATTAGAGGTGGTGGAGTGATTATTAGCTCATCAGAACTGCCTGAATTGTTTAAGCTTAGCGATTTGGTGGTGGTCATGAGAAAAGGCACAGTCGTTGGACAATATTCATTTGAGGAGGTGAATGAAGAAAAAATAATTTCTGCTATGTGCAGTGATTATATTATAAATTAGTAGTATGAGGATTAAAAGCGTTAAAAAAAGAATAAAAATATTATATGGTGATGGAGGGAACTGGTCATGAAGAAATATTCATATTTATTAGTAATTTGTTTATCATTATTTTATGTGATAGCTTTTACAATTTCTCCAGCGTTTACTGCGGAAAGTGTTTATACTATTGGGTTATCTCAACGTTCAATTGGAGGCAACGTGTGGTGGGATGCGATGATTAACTCAATAAAAAGTGAGCTGGAGAAACTCGGAGGACATAAGTTAATTATAATAGACGCACAAGAGGATATTGTTAAGCAAAACCGCGATGTTGAAAATCTAATTTCACAAAAAGTGGATGGAATAATAGTAAACCCAGTAACTGAAATAGAAATTAAACCAGCTTTAGAAGCAGCTAAAGAAGCTAATATACCAGTTGTTGTAGGAAATGAAAAAGTCGCAGATGAATTGTTGCCATATATAATTACCAATGTAACACTAAATGATTATAGAGCCTGTTTTGAATCCGGAGCTGAACTGGGACGTCGTTTCGAGATGCCTGCCGATAAGGATGAAATAAAGGTGTTGATTGTAGCTGGAACACCAGATACAATGATGTCTTTGAATCGGAGGAGCGGCTTAATTGCTGGCTTTGCTGAACAGTTACTAAAGAAAAAAGGATCATGTAATCTAAACTTCATGGGAATTCGTTATGCATACTATTATCCACAAAAAGCCTTAGAAGAGGTAGAACCATTTCTTCAAGCACATCCTGATATTGATGTTATTCTATCTGAGACAGACGAACATCTCCGTGGATTTATGAGTGCTGTAAAGTCAATTGGGAAAGCAGGACAAATACAAATAGCTTCCCTTGATGGAATAAGGGAATCTATTGAATATATTATAAATGGTGAGGTAACCTGTACCGCAGTTAACCCTCCGAATCTTACAGGAATATTGTTAGCTAGAGCGATTATAGATGCTATTGAAAAGAAACCTATGCCTTCGCAAACATATGTACCTACAATGGTTATAACAAAAGATAATGCAGAAAAATATTATGATCCTGAAAGAACTTATACCGATGATTTAATGTTTGGTGAAGAATATCAATTCTAAGAAAGGAATTATGATATATGGAACAATTAAAAGGTAAAACAATTGGTTTTTTGTTGTCTCATGAATTCGAGGATATCGAAGTGTTATATCCAGTTCTCAGGTTAAGTGAAGAGGGAGCATGGATAACTATAATTACTGTAGATGCTCCTGGTTGTGCACACCCACGTCCGTTGATCCCTAACAAACCAATAACAGGTAGATTTGGACATACGGTTCCCTTAATTGTTATGGAAGAAGGGAATAGATATGACATTAAACATGTTTCTCAAGTTAATGCTGATGAATTTGATGCAATAATAATCCCCGGGGGATTTTCGCCCGATTTTGTCCGTACTGATGAGCACGCTTTGACTTTAATAAAGGAAATCAATAAAAAAGATAAAGTGATTGCCGCGGTATGTCATGGTGCTGCAGTTATGGTTTCTGCGGGGATTTTGAAAGGCAAGAGAGTAACAGCATGGAAGTCTGCAAAAGATGAACTAATACTTGCTGGCGCTATTTTTGAAGATACTGCAATGGTTCGTGACGGGAATATTGTAACTGCAAGAGTTCCTGATGATTTACCCCAGTTCTGTAAGGGAATTATGGATGCTATGCTAGGAAAGTAAAAATTGAGCAGAGGAATTATATTTATTTTTATACCTCTGCTCGAAACAAAAATTCATAAAGGGGGTTTATTTATGAATTCAATAAGTGAACAGATGCTCCAAGAAGAAATGTTACCACGACAATTGACAGATCCTATGAAAAGATCGGAAAGAATTAGTAAGTACTATGATCTAGTATTTGGAGCAAAACAAAAACTTGGGATTGAACGAGCACGCCTGGTTACGCAAGCGTATAAGGAATATCCATCTCACTACAATTGTATGAGACGTGCATATGCAATGGATAAAGTATTAAAAAACTATAGGATTTTTATTGAACCATACACTTTGATTGTTGGGAATCAAACAGAACATGGTCCTGGTAAACATGCTCCACTTTTTCCAGAGGTTTATGGTTCAGAACTGGCTAGAATGGAACTAGTTGCTATCCATGGGAAAGACCCGAGGGAAGGGATAAGTGGACCGTTGACGATCCAGAAGCTTTTGTTAAAGAGATTACCGAAATTCTCGAATATTGGTCGTTAATAGGTACTGCTGCAGACATGGCCCATGCTTTAATTGGAGAAACAGCAAAGTTGGCTCAAAGTTGGGAAGGTCTTTTTATCTTCGATAAAGAATATTATATTAATTACGGTGACGGACATTTTATCCCGAACTATCCCTATTTATTGTCGCATGGATTGAAAGATAACATTCGACGTTGTGAAGAAAAAATAAACTCAATGAAGTCTTCAGAAATTGATACATATGAAAAGAAAGCTTACTGGGAAGCTGTTATCATGATTTCTAAAGCAATCATTCACTACGCAAATCGTTATTCAGATCTGGCTAAGCTAATGGCCCTTGAAGAACATGACCCTATTCGTAAAAATGAGTTATTAGAAATAGCCGATATTTGTCATTGGGTACCAGAAAATCCACCTCGTTCTTTTCACGAAGCGCTTCAGTTTGTGGCTTTTTTGCACACTATTATTAACATAGAAGATGCAGGACATTCTGTTTCTTTGGGAAGAGCCGATCAATATTTATATCCTTTTTATCAAAAGGATATTTCCTCTGGTCTTATCACAAGAGAATACGCTTTGGAACTAATAGAGAACTGGTTTATTAAAATATGGCAAATAGGTAAATGGAAGACCATTAATGACGCAAGAACAACTTTAGGAAAACCAATGCACTCAAATCTTACGATTGGAGGATTGCTTCCTAATGGATGTGATGGGACAAACGATTTATCTTATTTAATGCTTGAGGCTAAGTACAACACTAGAATGACTGAACCGCAACTAACAGCACGTTGGAACTCATTGTCTCCATATGAATACAAAGTTGAATGTGTTAAAACAATACGTCTTGGTATAGGCCAACCCGCTCTTTTTAATGATAAATGCATAATTCCTGCAATGCTTCAAGTTGGATATGAACAGGAAGAAGCATATGATTATGGAATTATTGGTTGTGTTGAAGTTTCACCTCCCGGTTTATTAGGGGGTTGTGCTGGAGGACCAATATTCAATTTATCAAAGCCTTTGGAATTAGCTTTATTCAATGGAAAGGATCCAAGAACAGGTTTATGTCTTCATCAAAATGAAAATGGAAAAGATTTATCTACATTTAGTTCTTACCAAGAACTGTGGGATGCGTATATCGATCAACTAGATTATTATCACCAAATGGAGCATGAAGTTCAGATAGCAGGAGAAATAGCATTTGAAATGCATTTAGATGAACCAATAGCCTCATCCTTGGGTGACCCTTGGAATACCATTGAAAGAGGAAAGGGTTTTAAAAAAGGTGGATCAAAGTATGATTTTCTTACTGATAATGCGGGTGCAGTAGCATCTACTGCAAATGCACTTGCTGCAGTTAAGAAGCTTGTATTTGATGATAAGATCATTACTGGATCCCAACTAAAGTATGCTTTGGAGACAAATTTTCAAGATATTAATAAATCTCCTTCTGGTCCAGAAATACGAGCTATGTGTATTAGAGCACCAAAATTTGGTAATGATATTGACTATGTAGATTTTATAGCAAGAGATGTTCTTGCGTATCATTGTAAAGAAGTAAAGAAATTACATAGTCCCCGATTCGGTAGAGGTCCAAAAGGATGTTTTGTAAATCCTTCGACTGCGAGTGCATCCGCTAATTCTTGTTGGACTAATATGGGAGCCATGCCAGATGGTCGACTAAAGGGGCAACCACCATCAGAAACAGCTTCGCCAGCCCAAGGGGAATTAGGACCCAAAAACGGACTTAGCGCGGTTATTAAATCAATAACCAAATATTTAAATGTATTGGTTTCAGATGGACAGCTGGTAAATTATCGGATTTTACCTAATGAATTAGAGAGTGATAGTGGAATAGATCGGTTGATTGACGCAATTGATACTTGCTTTGATGGAATGGGTTTTCATATGCAATTTAATGTTGTGAGTAATAAAATTTTACGAGATGCCCAGAAAAATCCTGATAAGTACAAAGGATTAATGGTTCGTGTTGCTGGATATAGTGCTTACTTTGTCCAACTTGATCCTGAAGTGCAAGAGGATATCATTTCTCGAGTAGCACTAGGTTATTAATATTAAAGAATATAATATATTTTATTTCAAAAGTAGTGTTCATCAATTTTTTTTAATCAATTATATGATAATTTTCAAAAGGAGCAATTCCTATTATGGGTGTTAGTAATAAAGGGATAATATTTGATATTCAGCGTTATGGAACTCATGATGGTCCAGGAATTCGGACTCTTGTCTTTCTTAAGGGGTGCCCACTTCATTGTTTGTGGTGTAGTAATCCTGAATCGCAGTCAATAAATCCCGAATTAATGATTTTCGATGAAAAATGCATTAATTGTAACCGATGTGTTAATACCTGTCCTAATGAAGCAATTATTAGATTTAACGAAAGTCGAAATTATATTCAAGAAAAATGCCATAAGTGTGGAAAATGCAGCGATGCGTGTTTAACTGGTTCAATTAAAATGATAGGTGAATACCTCTCTATCGAACAGGTATTGGAGGAAGTAAAAAAGGATATTAATTTTTATAGAAAATCACATGGGGGAGTAACCCTTACAGGTGGAGAACCTATTTATCAACCAGAATTTTCAATAAAATTGTTGGAAACATTTAAGAAAAATAAGATTAATTCAGCACTCGAAACAAGTGGTTATGGTCATTGGGAATTTCTTAAAGAAATATTAAGTTTGACCGACTATCTATTTTTCGATATTAAGTTTATTGATGAAGAAAAACATAAAAAATTCGTTGGTGTATCAAATTCAATAATTCTTGGAAATATTGTACGTGCTTCTAAACTTATGAAAATTCAAGATAAGCGAATGGTTATTCGTATTCCATTAATACCTTCTATTACTGATGAAAAGGAAAATATATCGAAGATATGTTGTTTTATTAAAAGTTATCTACAAGGCAATGAATTAATTGAGTTATTACCTTACCACAGGTTAGGCGAAGGAAAGTATAAACGGTTACGACGTGAATATTACTTAACTGGATTAAAACCACCAAGTAGAGAAACAATTGAAAAATGTATTTCAATTGTTCAAGATAATGGGTTAAAAATACACAAAGAGTAGTGATAATGATTAAGGGGTGACTAGTTCTTGAAAATACAAAGTAAGGAATATAAATATTTTAGTGAGATTGAACAAAATGAAGGGGTAAACGAACCAGCTTATAATCCATGTAAAATATTAGGGATGTCTATAATTTGCTTAAATAATGGAAATTTTTATGACGGAAAGATAGAAGATCGAGAAGCACTTTTGGTCATTCTTAGTGGAAGTTGTACAGTAGAGGTAAACGAAAAAAGATATGAAAACATTGGAGAAAGAACTAATGTTTTTAATGGCAAACCTTATTCCGTATTTATACCACCAAAAAATTCTTTTAAAATTACCGTAGCACCAAACCAAAGAACAGAAATTGCTATATGTACAGCTCTTTCTTCTGAAAAGTCAGAACCTTTTTTAATCACCCCTAACCAAGTGAATGAAGTAAAGGGGGGAGCACTAAATTTTTCAAGAAAGATCCATCAGATACTTGTAAATACAGAACAACATGTTTCTAAATTAATTATTGGAGAAACGCTAATCCCATCTGGAAATTGGTCAAGTTTTCCTCCTCACAGACATGCCAAAGACAACTTACCTGAGGAGGTATTCATGGAAGAAATATACTTTTTTAAAGTGTTTCCAAAAGATGGATTTGGATTCGCCACTTATTATAGTGAAGAAAATAATATCGAAGAAGTTGCGAAAGTCAAAAATAACTCTGTGATGTTTATGCCTGAGGGGTATTATCATACTCACGTAAGTGCGCCTGGCTGTCAGACATATTATATATGGGCTTTAGCAGGAAACCATAGAAAAGTTTCCCCAGTCGAAGACCCCAAACTCTCATGGGTTTCAAAATCAATCCCAATGCTTAAAAAGACTCAAGAAAACTGAAATATTTATAGTTATTATTTAAGATAATGATATAAATAACGGTCAAGGAGAGTTAGCCATGTCTTACATAGATAATCTCTTTTCAGCAAAGGGTAAAGTTATAGTATTTACTGGGGGAGCTGGGATTCTTTCCTCAGCTTTAGCAAAGGGGCTAGGAAAAGCTGGAGCAACTATTATTCTTACAGATATAATACCGCTCGAAGATTCAATCCGTAAGCTTTCTAATCTTGGAATATCGGCCTATGGATATTCAATGGATGTATTAGATAGAAAAAATGTTGAAACTGTTTCGCAGATGATTGCCAAAAAACACGGGAAAATTGACGTTCTATTAAATGCTGCTGGTGGTAACTGCAAAGAAGCTACTACCTCTGATGATGTTTCTTTCTTCGATCTTCCTCTGGAACCTTTACAAAAAGTTATTTTTTTAAATTTATTTGGAGGGTCTATAATCCCAAGCCAAGTTATTGGAAAAATAATGGTTAAAAACCCTAGTGGTGGAAATATTATTAATTTCTCATCAATGGCAGCATTTCGACCTCTTACTCGAACTATTGGTTATTCTGCGGCAAAAGCATCAATTAGTAATTTTACTGAGTGGCTAGCAGTCTATATTGCTCAAAACTACACTTCCAAGGTCAGAGTGAACGCTTTAGCACCTGGATTTTTTGCAACTAACCAAAATCAATATCTCCTTTATAAAGAGGATGGAAATTTAACTCCTCGTGGGGAAGCAATCATTAAGCATACTCCT
>CAYXPB010000173.1:0-5969 GCA_964466645.1 uncultured Acetivibrio sp.
GTATTTTTTACCTACTAAGACCAAAGGCTAAAATGCAAATTCCTATACTATTAAAATAAAATCCTATCTTAACATAGATATAATCATCTGACTGAAGCATTTTAAGAGTTGAATTCCCTTGAATTGTATAAGCACCCATCACAATAAGTTTTCCACTATTCAAAATAACTTCAGAACTATTTCCCTGGGTGTAGCTTCCATACACTTTTAGCATATTTCCATTCAAATTTAATGTTCCTCCATTAACACTTAAGTCTCTGGCATAAACGTAATTGTTTTGCAGTGTCATGTCCGATGTTATCGGTTGATCGCCACATATTACCGTTATTGCATTACTGTCGGACGACTCCACCTCATCATTACCTTCAATTTTATATGCTCTAACAGTAAAAGTATTTGTACCTGTGATTGTTCTCTCATACTTTTCCTCTGTAGTTGAAGCTTCAGGTTCACCATTCATATATACATTGTACCCATCTGCACCTTCCGATGGCATCCATGTCAATATAAGTTCTCCACCGTCTACAGTTGCATTTATCACCTCAGCATCAAGGTCATAGGGGGCATTTACAATTTCTGTTGACAATAATGGTGTTAGCATAGTAGAAGAATTTAATACTTGTGATATGCCACTAGTATTTTCCTCTATCTCTTCACGATATTTTTTCTTTGTCTCTTCAATGATACTCTTTTCTTTTTGCTGATTTCTAGTAATCATTTTCTTCTGGCTTTCTCTATCATTTTCTACCTTACTTTTAAATTCCGAATACAACTTCGAAATTTCCTTTTCGCTCATCTTTGTTTTGACCATACCTTCGTTTAGATCAATTGTAGGCCTAAAATCTCCTGCATCCGATGATTCTGCAAAAACCGAAAATGTTAGTACTTGCAATAAAAATGCCATTAGTGTAACCACTGCCATAACCTTTTTCATCTCTTACTACCTCCATTTTCTAATTATGTTTTTTTGTATATATTTTTACAAACAACACACATTATATATAATTAATCCATATTTGTAAACATAATTTGTTAACTTCACTCATATTTTACAAACAAGCTAACAAGGGACTGTCACACACTAAAGTGCGACAGCCCCTTGTTTAATATATATCATAAACATAATCTAATCTCTAACTAGTTACTTTTGCAGAACCACTTAAGTACACTCAAATCATTAATGCCGTTCGCCTTATAAAAAAGCATCGTTAAATACCAACAAACAATTGATGAATTCTTATATCTTCACATAATTCCGGATGAAATGACAGACCTATTTGATTTTTGTACCTTACAGCAACGATATTGCCATCAACTCTTGACAGTATATCTACCCCATCGGATACATCTTCAATATAAGGTGCCCGGATAAATTTCATAGGAACCCTACCCAATCCCTTCATCTCCTCTTGGGCAAAGAAACTGCCCAACTGTCTCCCATAGGCATTCCTCTTTACCTTAACTGGAAGAGTACCAAAATAGGTATGATCATCATTACTTATACTCTCGGCCAAAAGAATCAGGCCCGCACATGTTCCCAATACAGGGAGACCATCACTTATTCTCTCACGGAGTTCATCAAACATATCCAATTCTTTGAGTAATTTTCCCTGTACCGTACTTTCACCACCTGGTAATATCAAGCCGTCAAAACTACTGGACAAATCTTTTCTCTGACGAAGTTCAAGGGTATCTATCCCCATACTGTGAAGCACTTTTTCATGCTCGATAAAAGCCCCCTGAACTGCCAACACTGCTATTCTCATCTTTATTTGCCCCTCTCAGCCATAAGAAGCTCTATCTCCTGTTCATTAATTCCCACCATAGCTTCTCCTAAGTCCTCTGAAAGTTCTGCCAGCATTTTATAGTCATTATAATTTGTTACTGCCTTTACAATTGCATTAGCTCTTTTCTCAGGGTCTCCTGATTTGAAAATACCCGAACCTACAAATACCCCTTCAGCTCCTAACTGCATCATTAGTGCTGCATCTGCCGGTGTTGCCACTCCTCCTGCAGCGAAATTCACCACTGGAAGCCTTCCCTTTTCGTAAACATATTGTACCAGTTCGTAAGGTACTTGCAGCTCTTTTGCTTCGTTAAAAAGCTCGTCTTCACGCATCGAAACAATTTTTGAAATTTGGCGATTCATCATTCTCATGTGGCGTACTGCCTGGATAATATCTCCCGTTCCCGGCTCACCTTTTGTTCTAATCATGGAGGCACCCTCATTAATTCGTCTTAAGGCCTCTCCTAAATCTTTAGCTCCGCACACAAAAGGCACTTTGAACTTTGTTTTATCAATATGGTATACATCGTCTGCCGGCGACAGCACTTCACTTTCATCTATGTAATCAATTTCAATCGCTTCAAGTATGTGTGCCTCTGCAAAATGACCAATACGGCATTTGGCCATAACCGGTATCGATACCGCCTCTTGTATTCCTTTTATCATCTTAGGATCACTCATTCTTGACACTCCACCGGCTGCTCTTATATCCGCCGGAATTCTTTCTAGTGCCATTACCGCACAAGCTCCTGCTTTTTCTGCAATTTTAGCCTGTTCTGCGTTGGTGACATCCATAATCACACCGCCTTTTAACATCTGGGCAAGTTCTTTATTCAATTCATATCGTCTCTGTTCCATATCCATTTTCCCTTCTTTACAAAAATAATTAATACTATTATAATTTAATGTGACCATATTGAAATACCCATTTCAAATATATTCAGAATGGTCAGATTGAGAGGTTTGTTATTATGTTGACATATTCCTTTGCTTCCATAGGGTCAGATAGCCTTTATCAACACTTATATAAATGTATAAAGAACGATATATTACAGGGCATTTTGACGCCCGGTGCAAAAATACCCTCTAAGCGTAGTTTTGCAAAGAATCTGAACATAAGCACCATCACCATTGAAAATGCTTATGCACAGCTTATGGCTGAAGGGTATATCTATTCCATACCCAAAAAGGGATATTTCATATCCGACATTACAAATTCCATACACTCAAAAGTAAAATTAAAGTCTGAAAATATCGCCGCTGCTGCAAATACTTCAGCCTACTTTGCTGACTTTTTGAGCAATAGTACCAATCATGCCAACTTTCCTTTTTCAATATGGGCTAAAATAATGAGAGAGCTGATTTCGGAAAATAGTGAAGAGCTGATGACCAATCCCCCGTGTGGTGGGATATTAGAATTAAGACAGTCAATTGCCGATTATTTGCATGAATTCCGTGGAATGAAGGTCTCTCCAAAGCAAATAATAATCGGTGCTGGCACAGAATACTTATATGGACTTCTTATTCAATTGTTAGTGCATGATAAAACCTTTGCGGTTGAAGACCCCGGTTATAAAAAAATTGCTCAGATTTACTTAAGTAATGCCGTCAAATGCCAGTTCATACCTATAGATGAAAACGGTATCAATATCACAGACCTCGAAGAAAGCAAATCGGATATTGTGCATATATCTCCTTCCCACCATTATCCGACAGGTATTGTAACACCAATCAGCAGACGTTATGAATTATTGAGCTGGGCTTCAAAATCCGATTCGAGATATATTATCGAAGATGATTATGACTGTGAATTTCGCCTACTGGGTAAACCCATACCCGCCCTTCAAAGCATTGATGTTATGGAAAAGGTCATATACATGAATACGTTTACAAAAAGCCTTGCATCAACTATTAGAATAAGCTATATGGTATTGCCGGAACACTTATTGGAAAGATTTTATTCAAAACTCGGTTTTTATTCCTGTACAGTTTCAAATTTTGAACAATACACACTTGCAAAATTTATTAAAGACGGATATTTTGAAAAACACATAAACCGTATGCGTAATTTTTACCGTAACCAGAGGGACCTTATTTTACAGTGCATAAAAAACAGCCCTCTCTCCTCATATGTTACTATTAAAGAAGAAGACTCCGGGCTGCATTTTCTTATGAATATAAAGACTTCCCTATCTGATGATACCCTTATCCAAAGAGCAGAACAGGAGGGCTTACGCATTTCCTGTCTGTCTCAATATTATCACAACACTGCCTCTAATGCCGAACATACATTAATCATAAACTACTCGGGCATTGAATCAAATAAGATCGAGGAGGCAATACACCGCTTAAGCAAATGTATATAAACTCATATTATCCTTTAAAGATCCTGATATAAAGCAGTAGATATATATCTTTCACCGGTGTCAGGAAGCAAAGCAACAATGACTTTCCCTTTATTCTCAGGTCTTTTTGCTATCTGAGCAGCCGCAAAAACCGCTGCTCCCGAGGATATTCCAACTAAAAGTCCCTCTGTTTTCGAAAGCTTTCTTGATGTATCAAAAGCATCTTCATTTCTTACCGCATATATTTCATCTACTACATCTTTGTTAAAGTTATCAGGAACAAAACCTGCACCAATTCCCTGTATTTTATGAGGACCTTTGTTCCCTCCCGATAAAACTGCCGAATCAGTAGGCTCAACAGCAATAATCTTAACACCGGGCTTGCGCTGCTTGAGCACTTCTCCAACGCCAGTTATTGTTCCTCCAGTGCCTACTCCTGCAACAAATATATCCACTGAGCCCTCGGTATCTCTCCAGATTTCCTCTGCTGTTGTTTTTCTGTGTACTTCTGGATTGGCAGGATTGTTAAACTGCTGAGGTATATAGGAATTCTTCTCTTGTGCCGCCAACTCCTCAGCCTTTTTAATTGCTCCTCCCATTCCCTCTGCTCCTGGAGTAAGTACCACCTCAGCTCCTAATGCTTTTAAAAGATTTCTCCTTTCAATGCTCATAGTCTCAGGCATTGTAAGTATTAGCTTATACCCTCTCGCTGCTGCAACAAAGGCCAGAGCAATCCCTGTATTGCCGCTTGTAGGCTCAATTATAACAGTATCTTTATTTATAAGGCCTTTTTCCTCTCCGTCTTTTATCATTGCATAACCAATTCTATCCTTTACACTAGATGCTGGATTAAAATACTCTAATTTTGCTATTAGTATGGCTTCAAGCTTATTTTCTTTGTTGTAATTGGATAACTCAAGCAGTGGAGTATTTCCAATTAAATCAGTTAGATTCTTTGCTATTTTTGACATTTTTACCGCCTCCATATTATATTCTCGTTAATACTATTTTCATAAAACTTGTAATTACTCCGCTGCCTTTTTAAGAGCCTGTTCAAGGTCACAAATCAAATCCTCTGCGTCTTCAATTCCAATCGAAAGCCTTATCTGGTCAGGTGTTACCCCCGCTGCCTTCTGGTCCTCTTCTGATAACTGCGCATGCGTTGTTGAAGCTGGATGTATAACAAGGGATTTAGCATCGGCCACATTAGCCAAAAGTGAAAAAATTTCAAGACTCTCTATGAATTTCTTTGCAGTCTCAATTCCACCCTTAATACCAAAGGTAAATATTGAACCACAGCCCTTAGGAAAATACTTCTTTGCAAGTTCATAATATTTGCTTCCCTCAACACTAGGATAGTTAACCCATGATACCTGCGGATGGCCTTTTAAAAACTCAACTACCTTTTTAGTATTTGCAACATGTCTTTCAACTCTCAAAGAAAGGGTTTCTAAACCCTGGAGCAAAAGAAAAGAATTAAACGGACTAATTGACGCTCCTGTGTCTCGTAAAAGCTGAACTCTGGCTTTAATTATATACGCAAGAGGTCCTAATGCTTTGACATACTCTAAGCCGTGATAACTAGGGTCCGGCTCCGTGAGTTCGGAAAATCTTCCGCTTTTTTCCCAATCAAACTTACCCGAATCAACAATTACTCCACCTATGGACGTACCATGTCCCCCAATAAACTTCGTAGCTGAATGTACAACTATATCAGCTCCAAATTCAATAGGTCTAATAAGATAAGGCGTCCCAAAGGTATTATCAACTATAAGTGGCACACCTTTTTCATGTGCAATTTTAGCCACAGCTTCTATATCAATTATATTAATTCCGGG
>CAYXPB010000173.1:5979-11073 GCA_964466645.1 uncultured Acetivibrio sp.
AAAAACAGCCTTTGTCTTCTCATTAATAGCCTTTTCAAAGTTTTCCGGTTGATCCGGATTTACAAAAACAGTCTTTATACCAAGTCTTGGTAAGGTTGCAGAAAACAGATTATAAGTACCTCCGTAAAGCGTACTCGCAGCAACAATTTCATCACCACTTCCTGCAATATTAAGTACCGCATAAGTAATAGCTGCCGACCCTGATGCAACCGCTAAAGCACCTACTCCGCCCTCAAGTGCGGCTATTCTCTGTTCAAATACATCGCTGGTAGGATTCATAATCCTAGTGTAAATATTCCCCGATTCTTTTAGTGCAAAAAGGTTTGCAGCATGTTCAGAATTGTTAAACACATATGAAGTTGTCTGATAAATAGGAACCGCTCTTGACCCTGTAGTCGGATCAGGTTTCTGCCCTGCATGCACCTGTAAGGTGTCAAATTTTAGTTTTCTTTCGCTCATAACAAAGCCTCCTCGTACAAATATAATTTATCCTATCACTTTAGTCGTATTTACAAAATAAAATTAGTATTTAGTTTTAATTATCCTTTCAATAATCAAATGGATTATTTCACTAAATATAATACATTGTATCCTCAGCCCCAACCATCTTCCAATAGTTGTCTACAAGATCTTCTAGTGTAAGTGAATCTACCAAATCATTCAAAGCTTCATTCATCTTATCCCATACGCATACTCTTATACAGTGTTGTATGATTGTTTCATTAGAGCTCGCTACTTTCTCGTCGGTAACAGATAGAGGGCCTTCTAAAGCTCTTAAAATGCACCCAATCTTTATATTTGAAGGAGCTTCAGACAAAATATACCCACCCTGTGCACCTTTAACACTTTTAACCAAGCCTGATTTTCTCAAAACAGAAAAAACTTGTTCTAGATAATTTGTAGAAATCCCTTGTCTTTCTGCAATAGAGCACAGTGCAACATGTTCTCCCTTTGCATTGACAGCAAGGTCAACCATTGACCTAAGTCCATATCTTCCCTTAGTCGAGAATTTCATTTAGCTCACCTCCCTATTTTCCGACTATTCCTATATGTTTTATATTATATTATTAAACATTCCCTTTTGTCAATACGGATTAAATAAAATATCCTGACCGTTTTAGTATTAAAAATATCTGCAAAATATTTCATCACTCCAATTTAAAAGAATTGTATAGATTTGTGGTCTGCAGACTCTACATATTGCAAAGTTGCAGACCACCACTTCTTTTTACAATTGTAAATTTCTTATTTGATTTGAGCCAGATCATAAGGGGTTTCCTGATATACATAATAGTTAAGCCAGTTTGAAAACAGGAGATTGGCATGACCTCTCCATTTCATAATTGGAGGCTTGCTCGGGTCATCATTAGGGTAGTAATTTTTCGGAACCTTAATATCAAGTCCTCTTAAAACATCCCGGTCATACTCTGCTTTTAATGTACACGGATCATATTCCGAATGACCGGTCACAAAAATCTGCCTTCCTCCGTCTGTCTTAATTATATATATCCCCGCCTCTTCAGAGTCTGAGAGAATATCAAGTTCACCTATCTTTTTGACATCTTCAGTTCTAATTTCAGTGTGCCTTGAATGAGGAGCAAAGAATGAATCATCAAACCCCCTCAAAAGCATCGTATTAGGCTTGTAAATGCGATGTTCATATACGCCAAACATCTTTTCCTTTAAAGGATACTTTTTAATACCATAATGGTAGTATAAGCCTGCCTGTGCTCCCCAACATATATGGAAGGTAGAATACACATTAGTAAGACTCCAATTCATTATCATTTTAAGTTCATCCCAGTAGTTTACCTCTTCAAAATCCATCTGTTCAATAGGTGCCCCGGTAATTATCAGACCATCAAATTTCTCATCCTTAACCTCATCAAAGGTCTTATAGAAATTTGTCAGATGTTCCTCGGAAGTATTCTTTGATATATGAGTCTTCGGATGCAATAGCTCAATTTCCACCTGAATTGGTGTGTTTCCTATTAGTCGGAGCAGTTGAGTCTCTGTAGCGATTTTAGTAGGCATCAGATTCAATATGGCAATTTTCAGTGGTCTGACATCCTGTTGTATTGCCCTTTGTTCGTCCATTATAAATATATTCTCATTCGTCAATATTTCTTTTGCCGGTAAACTTGCCGGTATTTTTATTGGCATACTTCAACCCTCCTGCAAGATTTTCTAATACATTCGTTTTCCTATAGACTTACTCATATTATTTGTTTGCTATTATAACACATATGTTACACAAAAGTAAATTGCAGAATACCCCTTAAACCCTAACTCTATAGTCGCAAACTTTTATACATCCATCCACCCCAAATCCCCCTCAATAAAGCACCACCCTGTTTTAGTGTCAGATGACGCAATTACTTGACCTGAGCATTAGAAACTGTTGCGGAAAGCTTGATAATTTAAAGTAAAAATGCCACGGATGGCATTTTTAGCGTCTCGCGACAGGATGTCGCATAGACGCGTGCAAAAATTATCAAGCCGAGGTACGATTTTTGCGTAGCAAAATATCGTTCATATTAGCCCTTACTTTTTCCTCTGTGGATTAAATCTCTTCAAACTCAATGAATTTGTTACAACCGATACCGAACTAAATGCCATAGCTCCACCTGCAATAATAGGATTCAGCATACCAAAAGCTGCAATAGGAATACCTATTATATTATATATAAATGCCCAAAACAGATTCTGCTTGATTTTTCTCATTGTTCTCCTAGAAATCTTTATCGCTGTAGGTATTGACCTTAAATCACCCCGTATGAGAGTTATATCAGCTGCCTCAATAGCAACATCCGTTCCTGTACCTATTGCCATACCTATATCCGCTGTAGCAAGTGCCGGTGCATCATTAATCCCATCACCAACCATCCCTACAATTCTGCCCTGTTTTTTAAGCTTTTCAACTTCCTCCGCTTTATTTTCAGGCAGCACCTCCGCGAGCACATTAGTTATTCCGACCTGTTTTGCTATTGCACTTGCTGTCCTCTTATTATCCCCTGTAATCATATAGACTTCAATACCCATCTTCTGCAAATCCTCTATAGCTTCCTTTGAATGCTCCTTCACAGTATCTGCAACAGCTACAATTGCTTCAATCTGATTGTTTACCGCCACAAGCATTGCAGTCTTACCCTCATCTTCAAGTTTTATAATGGTAGCTTCGGTCTTAGAGATGTCAATGCCCTTTTCTGTCATAAGTTTTCTTGTACCTATAAATACAGATTTATCACCAATTACCGCCATTATACCTCTACCGGGAATTGCTTCAAATTTATCGGCATCGGGTAAATTCCCTAATTCGGCTTTGCCCCTTTCATAAATAGCAACCCCTAAAGGATGTTCGGATGGCTTTTCAGAAATAGCAGCAATCTTTAAAATTTCTGATTTATCCATATTTCCTAAAGAAACAATATCTGTGACCTCAGGCTGACCTTTTGTTATTGTTCCTGTTTTATCAAGTACTACTGCATTAAGTTTATATGTCGTTTCAAGGTGCTCTCCACCTTTTATCAGTATTCCGTTTTCAGCCCCTTTACCCGTTCCGACCATTATAGCCGTAGGCGTTGCCAGTCCAAGTGCACAAGGGCAGGCAATTACCAATACCGATACTGCACTTACAATTGCAGAAGTAAAGTCTCCAACTGCAAAATACCAAATCACAAAAGTGAGTATTGCTATTCCAATTACAACAGGTACAAATATACCCGAAACTTGATCCGCAATTTTTTGTATAGGTGCCTTTGACCCCTGAGCATCTTGCACCATTTTAATAATCTGAGAAAGAGCTGTGTCTTTCCCGACCTTAGTAGCTTCAAACTTAAAGGTTCCAAATTTATTTATAGTGGCACCTACTACCAAATCCCCGGCCTTTTTCTCAACCGGCAGACTTTCACCGGTAAGCATGGCTTCATCAATTGAGGAATACCCTTCAATAATTTTACCATCAACAGGTATCTTTTCCCCTGGTCTTACTAAAATAACGTCACTAACCTCTACATCTTCCACTGGAATATCCTCTTCTATGCCATTTCTGATTATTCTTGCAGTCCTAGCTTGAAGACCCATAAGTTTTTTTATAGCTTCTGAAGTCTTACCCTTTGCTACAGCTTCTAAATATTTGCCTAGAAGAATGAGCGTTATAATTACCGCACTTGCTTCAAAATACAGTTCTTTCATCATCATACCAGGTTCCATATGAGGTACAAAAAAAGCATTATAAATGCTGAAAAAGTAAGCGGCTGTTGTTCCCATCGCTACAAGCACATCCATGTTTGCACTTTTTGCCCTTAAAGCATGATATGCATTCTTATAAAATCTGAATCCTATAATAAACTGTACCGGTGTGGCAATAATTAGCTGAAAATATTCATTGTGCAAAAAAGCTATATCTATATTAAAAAGCATAAACACCATAGCAAACAAAAGAGGTGAACTTAAGACAATTGAAGCCATAAGTTCCAATCTAAGCTTCTTAATCTCCTTATCTCTTTGCTCCTTGTCCTTGTCTTGTGAAACATTTTCAACCTTATTAGCTTTATAACCGAGCGCTTCTATAGTCTTAATAAAATCTGCACTTTTTATTTTAGAAGAATTATATTCTATATTTGCCCTCTCTGTTGCAAGGTTTACCGATGCTTTTACACCGTCAAACTTGTTAAGCCTTTTTTCAATTCTTGCACTACATGCCGCACAAGACATCCCTGATATTTTAAGTTCTATTTTAGCTTCCTTCTTGTCCTCTTCCATAACAGCTTCGTATCCCAATTTTTTTACAGCTTCACTAATCTGGTTGCCGCTCATAAAACCGTCTTCGAACTCAACTGTAGCCTTCTCTACTGCAAAATTTACATTAGCCTTTTTTACACCTTCCAATTTATTTAAACCCTTTTCGATCCTTGCTGCGCAGGCAGCACAGGACATTCCCGATATTCTGAAGGATTCCTTTCTGTCCATTATTATCACTTCCTTCTTTTTAAGTTATATATTATTTATACCCAATTTTGATATCCGCAATATATAAAGTGTTTCAAAAAAATTCATTAGTCAATGTATATAGTTTCAACCCAATCATGAAAG
>CAYXPB010000174.1:0-11020 GCA_964466645.1 uncultured Acetivibrio sp.
TGCAGCAAATATATTGTGTAAAGAATCATTTTATAAAATCCGTGAATAATTCAGGTATAGATATATTGACTAATGAATTTTTTTGAAACACCTAAAAGGAAATTTTCAATGTAAATAGAATATTAATATAAGGTGATCACCAAAAAAACAACTGGTTAATCGCCATTTCAAGAAAATCTGATTTGATGGGCATAGTGACTTAAATATTGTATAGGTTATTTTTTTGAAATCGCCTTAATAGAATAATTGTGCTTGTTTATTAAAGTCTAAAAGTTTGTACGGAATTCTTCATAACCTGTAATTGGTTTTAAATAATATATTAAATATTAAAGGGGGAATTGGTATGAAAGACTTTACTTCTGACAAAATCAGAAATGTCTGCCTGATCTCGCATGGAGGGGCCGGGAAGACAACCCTTGCTGAAGCAATGATGTTTAACTCAGGTGCTTTAGAAAGGTTTGGACGGGTTGAAGATGGAACTACTACATCGGATTTTGACCCGGAAGAAATAAAGCGTAAGAGCTCCATTGGCACATCAATATGTCCTTGCGAATGGAAAGACCACAAGATCAATGTAATTGACACTCCTGGGTATTTTGATTTTGTAGGAGAAGTTAAGCAAGGCATTAGAGTTGCCGACAGTGCGATTATTGTGGTGCATGCCAAAAGTGGTGTCGCAGTGGGGACTGAAAAAGCTTGGGAGTATGCAAATCAAAGAAAATTTCCTAAAATGTTTTTTGTAAACGGTATTGATGATGAAAACGGAGATTTCTTTAAAGTGCTAGATCAGTTAGTTGATACTTTTGGGAAGAACGTTGTAACTTTTGAAATACCGATAAGGGATGAGAGCAAATTTATAGGGTATGTGAATCTTGTTTCAATGACAGCAAAGAAATTTGAAAAGGATCAATTAGTGGATATAGATATACCAGCCGGATTGAAAGACAAGGCCGAAGAGATAAGAACCGCTTTGAAGGAAGCAGTGGCAGAGACAAGTGAAGAATTGATGACGAAGTATTTTGACGGAATTGAGTTTACAGAAGAAGAGTTTTCCAAAGGCTTGCATGATGGGCTTAAAGATGGATCTTTAGTACCGGTTTTCTGTGGTTCGGCATTGATAAACCGTGGTGTAAAAATACTTATGGATTCAATAATAAAGTTAATGCCTTCGCCGCTTGAAGTTGTGTCAATTAAAGCTACAAAGCATGGAAGTGATTCGGAAGTTGAGTTGAAGGTACAACAGGACGCTCCACTTTCTGCATTGGTGTTTAAGACAATAGCAGACCCGTTTGTGGGCAAAATTTCAATGATGAGAGTATTCTCCGGGGTCTTAAAATCTGATTCTACAGTATATAACACAACAACAGAGAAAACAGAGAAGATATCTCAGCTTTTTGTATTAAGAGGGAAAAAACAGATACCGGTAAATATGCTTGTGGCTGGAGATATCGGAGCAGTTGCAAAGCTTCAAAGCGTTAATACAAATGATACTTTATGTAGTCAGGAAAATGCAGTAGTATTGGACAAAATTAAGTATCCCGAACCCGTCATATCAATGGCTGTTGAACCAAAAACAAAGGGAGACGAGGAAAAAATCGGTTCCGGTCTCCATAAACTTCAAGATGAAGATCCTACCTTTAAGGTTTCATTGAATACAGAAACACATCAAACTATTATTTCCGGAGTAGGCGAAATACATCTCGATGTAATTGTGAGCAAACTAAAATCCAAGTTTGGTGTATCGGTAAATCTTGCAGATCCTATAATTCCTTATAGGGAGACAATCAAGAAAAAGGTTAAGGTTGAAGGAAAGCATAAAAAGCAATCGGGCGGTCATGGACAATACGGACACGTCTGGATCGAATTTGAGCCGGGGGAAAATGAAGGCTTGAGTTTTGAAGAAAAGGTATTTGGAGGAGCTGTACCAAGGCAGTATTTTCCAGCAGTTGAGAAAGGACTTTTGGAGAGTATCAAAAAGGGAGTTTTAGCTGGATATCCAGTGGTTAACCTAAAAGCTACTCTTGTTGACGGATCATACCATGCAGTTGACTCCTCGGAAATGGCGTTTAAAATTGCAGCCCACGCAGCTTATAAAAAGGGCCTTGAACAGGCTACGCCAGTACTACTCGAACCTATAGCCCATGTTGAGGTTTATGTACCCGACAGTTATATGGGGGATATAATAGGTGACCTCAATAAGAGGAGAGGAAGAGTATTAGGTATGAACCCGCAGGATGGACTCCAACAGGTAATAGCCGAAGTTCCTCAGGCAGAAATGTTTAAGTATGCTACCGATTTGACTTCAATGACTCAAGGTAGGGGCAAATTTAAACTTTGGTTCGAAAGATATGAAGAAGCACCACCTAATGTGAGCCAAAAGGTGATAGAAGAATCCAAGCATCGATTGGAATACAACGAATTTGAATAATTCTATAAGGCGTTTTGCATCAAAAGGGTTACTGCATTTCAATTCAAGCAGTAACCCTTTCTCTTAAAACTTTCAAACGAAAAGATTCGAAAACACTAAAACTGAGGGCCAAGCTTGTCGGATATTTCCCGGGAAGGATCGATGGGCTTTGGTATTTCTACAGTTGGAATATTAGGCTGCGGGTTTATTACATTAGGGTTCAGCCCTGGATTATTGTTGTTAGGTTCAGGAGCCACAGGATTCGAGTTGTTGGAATTGTTTATATTTTGTAAGTTTTCCAAAGCCTTTTCTTCAATATCTCTCACGGTTATAAGCTCATGGGAGTTTATGCCGGACATCTTTTCCTTCTTTACATCATTATATTTCTCTTTATCCTCAAAATATAATTCAATATTTATGTCGAACTGTAAAGAAAGAAGGTATTCATTTAGTGCGCTCTCTAAACTTTGCAAGTCGTTGTTTAGTTTGACTATATGATAGAGAGCTTTTTGTACATCTATTTTTGATAAAAGTTCAGAATACTTCGCAGAGTTGTCGCTATTACTTTCAATGCTAGAGGGTTGAAAGTTAATACTTGAAAAGGTTTCTATTTCGTTAAGTTGAAGTATTACTCTGCTTAAATAGGATTCTGAAGAACGGATATCTTCTGTACTAAATCCTTCTGACATCAGTTTGTTGGTATAGTCGGTTTCGATATTGGTGCTGTTATAAGTTGGAGTTGGACTGCTAACTGTTGAAGTAGGGTTAGTAGAGATTTGCGGTGCTTGGTTTCGAGCACAGCCTCCTAGCAAAAATGTTATAGAGACAATTATAAAAGCAATATTTGTATAGGTTCTTATTTTCATTATTTTTTCCTCGCATTACTGTTTTTTCTGATTTTAATTAATATCAATTATTCTAACATTATAGAAGAATAATACAATAAATTTTTATTGGGTGCAATTGTGAAAATATAAAACCTAAGTTGCTATTTACTGTAACTTAGCTATAATAAAATAGTATAATTTAACTAATTTAATTAAGCATTGTATTTTCTTATTTGTAAAAGTATTAATTGAAATAAGGTGATATACAATGCTAATGGAGGAATTTTTATGATAAAAGTTAAATATATAAATATAATAATAATGTTGTTATGTTTTATTGCGATTGTGATAAATTACTACTTTGAAGATTACAAAGCAATTGGTATATTTTCTATAGCATTAATGGGTATTTTGGCTGTGGTTAAGGAGAAGCTTAAAATGGTAGACACTAAGAAAAAAGAACGTGTATGGGAGATCGACTTTTTAAGAGGCTTACTGATTTTATATATGATATTTATGCACCTTATGTATGATCTTCAGTATTTTTATAATATGAATATCAACTATGAGGGGGGAATTCTTGATATCTCTAGAATTTTATTTTCACCGTTTTTCATTATAGTTTCGGGGATAAGTACAGCTTTTAGCCGAAATAGTTTTAAAAGAGGGTTTGTGGTTTTTCTTGTCGCAATAGGTCTAACTTGTGTCACATATGTTGTGGACAAAGAAATGTTTATTGTATTTGGTATTCTGCATTTTATGGGTATTTGGATGATGATATCACCAATTTTAAAAAAG
Organism: uncultured Acetivibrio sp.; assembly: GCA_964466645.1. GTDB lineage: Bacteria > Bacillota > Clostridia > Acetivibrionales > Acetivibrionaceae > Acetivibrio. The sequence continues at coordinate 4,033 of CAYXPB010000174.1, forward strand.
CTTTCGACGTCGTTGTTAATGGGTATGAGTGGCGTTTTTATGGCAATTAGTGTAATAATGCCTAATATTAAAGTTACTCACAACTATTTATTTATGTTGGGATTTCATAATTCATCTTTTGTATCTCTCGATTATTATCCGCTTCTTGAATATGCCTGGGCTTTTTTGTTAGGTATGGGTTTGAGCAGAATACTATATAAAGAGAAAAAAAGTATTTTCCATTTTACCATTAAAAGCAGGGTTGTGAATTTTATAGGAAGAAATTCGTTATATGTATATGTAGTACATCAACCCATAATATTATTGCTGCTAGAGCCTATTATGAGAATAATACGCTAGGGAATCACCAGTTGTTTTTTTGGAATCACCTTACCTTAAAAAGTTTCAAGTATACAAATACAGTCCTTTGAAAAAAATAAACTATGTTGAACTAAAAAACTATTATTCTTCAAAGGAGTGTGTTTTTTAATGGCAAATAAAAATAATAAAACAAATATCAAAGATGAAAGAATTGAAGATGTCACAATGTATGGAGAGTTTATATCATCTTTTGACCAATGGATGACACCTGATAAGCAGAGAGAACGGGCAAGATACTTAGCAGAGGTTACAAAAGAAATATCTCCAGATCTAAAAAAGGAAACTGGCAAGAAAAGAAGTAATTAGAAGCTAGGATAAATATACCCGAATGTAGGGGGTTTATTTTAATCTCTTGGGTATATTTGATTAATTTTTATGTGTTGGAATGTTGAACTGGTTTAAGAAATATTTTATAATATTATTAAAAGTCAAAGAAAGTCAAAATCAAGAGAGAAGGTGATAGATATGGCAAAACTTAGCGATCTAATTGAAGCGTTTATAAAACAGTTAATCACTGACACTGATGGTACTGTTGAGATTCAGAGAAACGAGCTTGCCAACCAGTTTAATTGTGTGCCTTCTCAGATTAATTATGTTATTGGTACCAGGTTTACTACCGAAAGAGGTTATTACGTTGAAAGCAGGCGTGGTGGTGGAGGGCATATAAGCATCCGGAGAGTTAGTATAGAGCATAAAGGCAAGAATTATCTTATGCACATTATTAATTCCATGGGAGATAATATTTCACAACACTCAGCGTTGGTATTTATAAATAATTTTATAGACTATAATGTTGTTTCCGAAAGGGATGGATTGCTCCTAAAGGCAGCTACAAGTGACAAGGCTTTGTCACTTGTGTCTGTAGAGCATAGAGGAAATATAAGGGCAAGTATACTGAAAAATATGTTAGTCAGTCTGCTGGTATAGAAAAGGAGTGGGGCATATGCTGTGCCAGAATTGTCAAAAGAGAGTTGCAAATATACAGGTTACACAAGTTATAAATAGTAACAAACATGTTATATACCTTTGTGAGCAGTGTGCAAGAGTAGAAGGAAAGTTTATAACAGGATCACAGCCTAGTGTGAACGACTTTTTTTCGGGCATGATGGGATTTCCCGTAAGATCTTCGGTTGCTGAACAGCAGTTGATATGTGGTAAATGCGGGATGAGTTACGAAGAGTTTAAAAAGGTGGGAAAGCTTGGTTGTGAAAACTGTTATCAGGTTTACGGAGAAAAGCTTATGCCCATTTTGAAGCGATTGCACGGAAATCTACAATACCATGGGAAATTACCTAAGAGGGTTTCGGAAAACGTTAAGGTTTCAAAGGAAATAGATGCTCTAAAGGAGCAATTATATAATGCAGTCAAAAGTGAGGAATATGAAAAGGCAGCTGAAATTAGAGATAAAATAAGAGTATTAGAAAAAGATAGTGTTTGATAATATTTTTAGGATTTGGAGGTGATCTTGTGGAAGGATGGTATATCGAAAAGGGCCCGGAATCGGATGTGGTTATGAGTAGTAGAGTGCGTTTAGCACGTAATTTTCGGGATTATCCTTTTCCTATCAAAATGAACAGGGAAGAGGGGGAAAAAGTAATACAAAGAGTCAAGGATGTTGTTTTTAATAGTAGTACAGCAACTGTTGACTATGAATTTAAAGATATGCTTAAGATGGATCCTATTGAAAAGCAGATTTTGGTGGAAAAGCATCTTATTAGTCCTAATTTAATGGTGGGAAGGACTGCAAGCGCTGCAATAATAAGCAAGGATGAGAAAGTAAGTATTATGATAAATGAGGAAGATCATCTTAGAATTCAGTGTTTGTTTTCAGGCTTGCAACTTGATAAAGCTTGGGAACTATGTGATAAAATAGATAGTCTACTTGAGGAGAATATTGATTATTCTTTCAGTGAGAAGTTCGGTTACCTTACTTGTTGTCCTACAAATTTAGGTACGGGCATAAGAGCTTCAGCTATGCTTCATCTACCGGCTCTTACAATGACCGGCTATATAAGGGGCATGTTGGAGATCTGTGGAAAGCTTGGTATTGCAGTAAGAGGAATTTATGGTGAAAACAGCGAAGCATTAGGCAATTTATTTCAGATATCAAACCAGATCACTTTAGGGCAATCGGAAGAGGAAATAATAAATAATATTACTAATATAGGAAACCAAATAATTAATCAGGAAAGAATACTTAGGGCAGAGCTGTATAAGCAAAATTCTTTTAGATTTGAAGATAAAATTTACCGATCTCTAGGTATATTGTCTAATGCGAGAATTATTTCTTCAGAAGAGAGCTTTAAATTAATTTCCGATGTTAGACTTGGTGTTGATATGGGAATAATTAAAAATATTGATGTAACAAAGCTGAACGAAATACTTCTTAATATTCAGCCGGCAAATTTGCAGAAGAATTTTGAGAAGACTTTAAGCCCCGACGACAGGGATATTAAGAGGGCTGAAATGATACGAGAGAAATTAAGTTAAAATAGGGTGTTCTAAATGGAAGACTATGGCGATAAATAATGTAGTATTGGTGCGACAATTCGATACGAAGGAGGAGTTCAATATGTATGGACGTTTTACTGAAAAGGCAGAAAAAGCAGTGAGTCTCTCACAAGAAAGTGCAATGAATTTAGGTCATAATTATGTAGGAACAGAGCATTTGCTCCTTGGTTTGATAAAAGAGGGAAGCGGAGTCGCGGCAAAGGTATTACAAAATCAAGGGATAACTGAAGATAAGGTACTTAAAGAAATAGAGGAGTTAATTGGGCATGGAGAGTCCACCGGTGAGCAACCTTTAGGTTTTACACCTAGGACTAAAAGGGTGCTTGAATTGAGCTTTAGGGAAGCTAGGAGAATGGGGCATAATTATATCGGGACAGAACATCTTTTAGTAGGAATACTTAAAGAGGGTGAAAGTGTAGCCGTAAGAATTTTGATGGATTTAGGTTTAGAGCCGCAAAAGCTTTATTCTGAAGTTTTAAAAATGTTCTCTGAAGAGTCCCCCGGTGCAACAGGAGTTCCCAAAAACAATGCCACAAGTTCAAATACCCCGACGCTTAATCAGTTTGGAAGAGACTTAACTGATATGGCTAGAGAGGCAAAGTTTGATCCGGTGATTGGAAGAGATAAAGAAATCGAAAGAGTAATTCAGATATTGAGCAGAAGAACAAAAAACAACCCTTGCGTAATAGGTGAGCCTGGTGTGGGAAAGACAGCGATTGCTGAAGGATTGGCTCAAAAGATTGTTGAGGGTAATATACCGGAAATGCTAAAAGAAAAAAGAGTAGTAACTTTGGATTTGTCATCTATGGTTGCAGGCGCAAAGTATAGGGGTGAGTTTGAGGAAAGACTTAAAAAGGCCCTTGAAGAGATTAAGAAAGCAGGAAACGTAATACTGTTTATAGATGAGATGCACACAATTATAGGAGCTGGTGCAGCAGAAGGTGCTATTGATGCTTCAAATATATTAAAGCCCTCTCTCGCAAGAGGTGAAATACAGGTTATAGGTGCAACCACTCTCGATGAATATAGAAAGCACGTTGAAAAGGACGCTGCATTAGAAAGAAGATTCCAGCCTATAACAATAGGAGAACCTACAATAGAAGAAGCTATTGAGATATTAAAGGGTGTAAGGGATAAATACGAGGCTCACCATAGAGTAAAGATTACAGATGAAGCTGTTGTCGCAGCAGTAAAGCTTTCAGACAGGTATATTACAGAGCGCTATTTACCAGATAAAGCAATAGATTTAGTTGATGAAGCAGCTTCGAGAGTGAGACTTAAATCGTTTACAGCTCCACCGGATTTAAAGCAACTTGAAGAGCAAGTGGAGAAGCTGAGGAAAGAGAAGGAAGATTCGATAATATGTCAGGAGTTTGAAAAGGCAGCGCGTATAAGGGATGAAGAACAGAGATTGAAGAACGAGTTGGATAAGGCAAAAAATGACTGGCAACAAAAAAACCAGACCACTACAGATACTGTTACAGAAGAGGAAGTTGCAGGAATTGTAGCCGATTGGACAGGAATACCTGTTAAACGTCTTGCAGAAGAAGAGTCGGAAAGACTCATGAAAATGGAAGAAACTCTCCATAACAGAGTAATAGGTCAGGAAGAAGCGGTTAAGGCAGTTTCAAAAGCTATTAGAAGAGGAAGAGTTGGTCTTAAAGATCCGAAAAGGCCTGTAGGTTCATTTATATTCTTAGGTCCGACAGGAGTCGGAAAGACCGAACTTAGTAAGGCTCTTGCTGAAGCTTTGTTTGGAGACGAGAACTCTATTACAAGAATTGATATGTCTGAGTATATGGAGAAACACAGTGTATCTCGAATGGTCGGTTCACCACCAGGATATGTAGGATATGAAGAAGGAGGACAGCTTACTGAGAAAGTGAGAAGAAAGCCTTATTCTGTAGTGTTGTTTGATGAGATTGAAAAGGCACATCCGGATGTGTTTAATATACTGCTTCAGATTCTCGAAGATGGAAGACTTACCGATTCCCAAGGAAGAGTAATTGACTTTAGAAATACGGTAATCATCATGACCTCAAACGTTGGAGCAAGGCTTATAACCGAACCGAAAAGGCTCGGCTTCAGTTCGGCTAATGCTGAAAAAGCAAAGACCTATAATGATATGAAGAATAACGTTATGGGCGAGCTTAAGAATACCTTCAGACCTGAGTTCCTAAACAGAGTAGACGAGATAATTGTATTCCACCCATTAGAGGAAGAACACTTAAAGAGCATTGTAGGGCTTATGATTGAGAGCCTGGCAAAAAGGCTTAGAGATAATGCAATAGCTCTAGAGGTTAGCGAAGATGCGAAACTGCTTTTAGCTAAGAAAGGATTTGACCAAATGTATGGTGCAAGGCCTTTAAGGAGAGCTATTCAAAGTATGGTGGAAGACAAGTTGGCGGAAGAGATGCTTGAAGGAAGAGTCCGAGCGGGTGACAAGGTAGTTGTTGAAAGTAAGGATGATGATGTGGTTTTGAGTAAAGCATAAACAAATTGCCAGAGCTAACTGCTCTGGTTATTTGATTGAGCCTCTTTCGAACAAAGTGAAAGAGGCAAAAACGAAGGGACTCGAAGTCCCGGAGTTTTTATTGTTTTTATAAAAAGGAGGATATGGATGACGGGTGCTTATTACAGTAAGGAATACAAAAATATTTTTTTAGAATTTGGCTATCGGGAAGAAGAGATTAGGGACAAAGTAGAGCAAGCATTTAAGACTATGTTTTATGGCTCAGAGGAGGAAAAAATCTATCATCAGGTTAGGGATGATATGGGATACATAGTGGATACGGGAAATAACGATGTCCGTTCTGAGGGAATGTCCTACGGTATGATGATGTGCGTCCAAATGGATAAAAAGGAAGAGTTTGACCGTCTGTGGAAATGGTCAAGGACTTATATGTATCATGAAGACCATTCTGATCAGAAGGGCTATTTTGCATGGTCCTGCAAGCTAAACGGAGAAAAGAACTATCAAGGTGCTGCACCTGACGGCGAAGAGTATTTTGCAATGGCGCTTTTCTTTGCAGCTAAAAGATGGGGAAATGGCGAAGGTATTTTTAATTATGAAGAACAGGCGCAGCAGATTTTGCATGATTGCATACATAAGGGCGAAAAAGGGAATCCGGGTTGCCCTATGTGGGATCCTCAAACTAAGTTGATTAAATTTACGGCAGAGCTCCCATTTACCGATCCCTCTTATCATCTTCCGCATTTTTATGAGCTCTATGCTTTATGGAGTAGGGAGGAAGATAGGGAGTTTTGGAAGGAAGCAGCAAAAGCAAGTAGGGCGTATTTGAAAAAGGCTTGCAATTCCGTGACAGGACTGAATCCTGAGTATTCTGAGATGAACGGGAATCCTCTTGTGAAATCATGGCCTGGTGATTACAGGCGTGATACCTATTATTCGGATGCATACCGCACTATAGCAAACATCGCTATGGACTATATTTGGTTTGCACAGGATATGAACCGTGAAGATGATTGGCGCAGTGAGATCGCAGATAAGCTGCAGTATTTTTTCTGCAATACAGTTCGACATTGTCAGGACGGAATTTATGAAATGGATGGAAGAATCATTCCAGGCAAGGCACTTCACCCTGTTGCAATCATTGCGACAAATGCACAGGCCTCACTTGCCGCAAAGGGAGCATACAGTGAAGAGTGCGTAAGAAAATTCTGGGAAACACCACTTCGCACAGGTGATAGAAGATACTACGACAACTGCCTATACTTCTTTGCGCTTCTTGCACTTAGTGGGAACTACAGGATTTATATGTGATATATATGATTAGTGCAAGTGCATATTATGTAAAGAACATTGCGAAAAGCCTTAGAGAATGTAGACGGAAGCGGAGGCCGATTTTTGCTAAGCAAAATATCGTTCCTCTGTTTCTTGCGAAGAAAGATAAGTATGCAGGATTATCTCAATTCCGGTGGGCAAGCAATTATTGACGAACGTAAAGTTAAATATGAAAATTTCTACAAATAACTTAATATTATATAGAAATGGGGAACTTGCAGTTGTGCAGGTTCCCCATTTCTATATATAGCATTATGAACCTGAACTCCCTATCATATATAACTATGTAATTGAATAAAATGTTGATAAATC
>CAYXPB010000175.1:0-10909 GCA_964466645.1 uncultured Acetivibrio sp.
GGCAAAGCCTTTTCAACTCTCACCAGCATAGCTGGTGGTTTAGCGTTTTAATTAATATAAAATATGTCAATGTTTTGAGATGTTGATTTTATTTTACTGCGCAACTCAAATTTGTACCTAAAATTTAAATTGGATAAGCCACACTATTCATAATGTGGCTGATTTTTTTAAGTGACCTTCAGGAACACTGAAATTTTTCACTTCTGGGCTTGTTTGAGCTAAAGATGACACGTGAAAAATCCGAAGTAATATTTCAGTAATTCTTTATATATTTATCAATCTATTATCGAATAAAGTTTGTACTGATACTAGCTTCTTTTTCAGGGACAATAACTCCAGCTTTTTTACCTGCTTCAATACTTTTTAAAAGCCACGCCATATTTTTACCTAAGGTTCTCATTATTTGCATACCTTCTAAGTCTTGTTTTACTTCTTCAGGAGTCATACCATGAACCATGTTCCAATATTGAGAAGATACTACAGGCATATTTGAGATAGTAAAATATTTATTGAGATGATCCAAAGCTGCTGTCGTACCTCCACGACGAGCGCTTACAACCGCAGCACCTAGTTTAAGACGGAACCCACCTACTGCCTGATCACCTGCAAAGAAAAACCTATCTAGGAAGGAAGTTATATGCCCAGAACCAGACGCAAAATGCACTGGAGAACCAAAAATAAAAGCATCAGCTTCCTTTGCTTTTTCTAATGCGACGTTTACAATATCATCATTAAACGCACACATACCATCCTTACTTCCAAAGCATTTAAAACAAGCCATACAGCCTCTGACAGGATCAGTTCCAACATGAAGGATTTCTGTTTCAACATTTTCGTTTTGCAATTCTTTTGCTACTTCATTTAAAGCCGTATAAGTACATCCATCAGCTTTAGGGCTACCATTAATAAGTAATACTTTCATCTTTATCCATCCCTTTCATATTACTCAAGAAATCAAACAGTATGTTGTTTGTTTTGAGCTAATTTTTTATTGTTTATTTCAAAATCTAAGCCACATTTTCAAAAATTAAGCTTAAATTTAAATTTGACGTTATCCTAAATTACTATCTTTTTAACATTGGGTTACTTTTTAAATTCCTACAATTCTTACTTTATATGTATCCAACCATTGGTTCACACGTAGCACACCACCTATAGCCTGAGTAGAAAGCGATGTGAAAGCCATGGGATCATCAATAAGACCCTTTACAAACTTCTCGTCAAGTAGCTTTGTAATTGGAGCATTAGCAGACGAAAGGATACAGTTAAGTTTCTTCCTCAATTCTCGCTCATAGTTTGGCGGTTGATTTGCTACCCATGCTGACTTGCCTTGATAAGCAACCGATTCTGGTATGTAACTTATCGCAACTTTACGAAGCAAACTTTTTGAATACTTGTCAAATTTCTTCATCTTCCACGGAATATTGAAAACGTACTCAATGAGTTTTTGATCACAAAATGGAAGACGAACCTCTATCCCTAATGCCCGGCTCACGCGATCTCTGCGATCGAGCAAAATGGGTGTCCAGTGGGTTAGGTGCAAATAACAAACTTCTCTCATTCGCTGTTCAACGTTATCCGAGTTCGATATCTTCGGCACTTCAGAAAGAGCCTGCTTGTAGCTTTCATATTGATATTGTTGCAAATCCAATTGCCGAGACAAATCTGGTGCTATCAAAGCTACTGAAGCTGCTGAGTCTCCTGTTCCCCAAATATCATTAACAGTACAAAAAGGAAACGTTTCTGCTTGAGTATATTTTGGTTCATGAAACCAGAAGTATCCTCCAAAAAGTTCGTCCGCACCCTCACCGGATATTGTAACAGCCGATTGCTTAGATATTCCCTGAAAGAAAAGGTAGTAAAGCATATCCATATCACCAAGGCCAATAGGCAAATCTCTAGCATTTACTGATGCTGCTCTCATTTCGTCATCAAGGAGATGTATCATATCGACATAAATATCTGTATGGATTGCTTGTTCGCGTCGAACCATCTCAATGACATTAGCTTCTTCCATATTGAAGTCAGCGGGAGTTCCACTTGGGAAATCCTGACCAACCCACTTAGCCGAGAACGTACGTAGATTTCCCTTCTGCCCTCTTCGGTTAATAGCTGATGCAATTGCAAGAATAGTGGATGAATCTAAGCCACCGGAGAGTTGAATTGACGCAGAATTAACAAGTCGGCGTGCAATACTTTCCTCCAGAATATCCTTTATATTCATAATTGTTGTGTCCAAATCATCATGGTGATCTTGGCTCTTCAATGACCAGTAACGGTGTACTTTAGTACCCTCTCGCGAAATACGCATCACAGTAGCAGGAAGAACTTCGTACATGTTGTGAAAAACTGCATGTCCAGGAGACTTGACAAAAGTAAAGAGGTCTCGAAGCCCTTCAATATCAACTTCAGCACGGGTAATAGGATGAGCTAGTATTGCTTTCGGCGTTGATCCAAAACACAATGTTTGTTCAGTCCTATAGTAGTATAAAGGTTGTATTCCCAATGCGTCACGGGCCAGAATCAATTCCTGTATATGGCTATCCCAGATGGCTACAGAATATGCACCATCCAGTCGTCCAAAGCATTCAATCCCCCATATTCTATAAGCAGCAAATACTATTTCGCAAGTGCTTGCACCAACGAGAGAATGTCCAGCAGCACTAATCTGGGATTTAATCTCCTTCTCATTGTATAGCATACCAGTAAAAACAATATTGGCAAACCCTGACTCACGTTCTTCTTCGTATGAACCCATGGATACTGGTGCCACATTTCTTTCTTTGTTATGTCCCATACCAAGTGCGACATTAGGTAGCAGGTGAAGCGTTTCAACATCATAGCCATCATTCATCTTTCCAGTCATTAAACGAAGCACATTCTCCCGATCAATGTCTTTCGGCATGAAATCCAAAAATCCTGTAATACCACACATTTTAAAAACCACCTCCACTAAGAATGAATTAAAGATTCAAATATTATATTTGAGGGTTTAAAATCTCTATTTTGCCTCTAATATTCTAAATAGTTCCAATAACAAATTTATACCTATTATATTAGAAATTTTAACGATGAACCAAAATTTCTTGTTTTTTATGTTAATAACAAACTTTACTTTTTATGTTGATAAGTTTTTGCTATCTGCTTTTTATGCTTATTTGTATTAATGCTTTCCTATTTTATTAGTAAGAGAGCTAATTTTGTAGTAGTCAGGTTGTCCATCAGGTCGACTAACCAATACTGCACCAATCTCCTTCGCCTTATAGTTTTTTATAATCTTCCATTTTCCAGTTGACTCGTTTAATACAGCTACTCCATGCCAAGGTGTTATCCATTCTTCTTGAGTATCTGTAAGATATATGCCTGTTTTTCCGTTCCAGTGAGCTGGATAAGGATGAACCGAAAGTCGAACAGCATCTGGGAATCGCTTAGCAATACAATAACTCCAAGCCTCTGCTAAGTGAGTAGCCTTAACTGCTAATTCTCCGCTGATTCGCTTGACTTCTGTATGGCTCAATTTTGAACCTATTGGAGAATCATAACCATCATTAGTAAAATATTTTTTTTGCCCTATATATGCCAAGTTTTGTATTGAATTTGGCTCCTTTATTTGGGCACGAGTTTCTTCAAGTGATGTAGGATAGTCTTCTAACAAACGACTGCGACACTCATTAATATCTTCCAACCCATATGCATCTTTAAGGCTCCATATATTAATCACATCCTCAGCCAAAAGATCATAAATCATCTGATTCAAGCCTTCAACATATTTTGTAGGAATGTCCTCCTGAATTGGAAACCAATATGACCAAACTGGGCGTAATACATCTCCGCCAGCAGCAATGATTATCTTTTCCCTGAGATTCCAGCCTGGTTGCCACCTCCGGGGGAATAAACTGATTTGATACATTGACAAAATCTTTTTAAATGATTTATTGATAATAACTCCGCACGATCCGGAGCTATAATTCCAAATGATTTATTTGGATTTGGCATTGGAAATGGGAATGCTGGAATAATAAAACTGATTTGTTTGCCACTACTAACCAACGATGAGATTTTTTCTAATAAAACATCTGCACATCGAGGACAATATGACTTATTGGAACATGGCGTACCACTAACTTTACGATTCGACATTATAATCTGGACAACCTTAATACTCTTTTCAAGATTGTCATTTAAAGGTGATAACGCAGCTGTTGATTGAACATTATTCATAATTTCAACCCCCCTAGAATTATTTGTACGTGCCTATTAAGACTATTTCAAAAAATAACCTATACAATATTTTGGCTTTAAGCCCATCATAAAAGCTTAAAAGCTTTCAAACAGATGAACACTATTTTGCAATTGAGCGGTTATTTTATTGGAATCATCTAAATTAAATCTTATAGCCTACTAAATGTTCGCTTGAAAACATAAATTGTCACTTGCATAAAAGAGTACACAAAACACAAAACATTAATGGTTTGTATTAATGCTGAAACATATTATTAATTATTTCACCATCTTTTTTAAGGGTTTTTTGGGGACATCAATAGAGTAATAGAATCAACAGACTATCCTAAAATAGGCCTTAACAAAGCACAATTAAACTCCCCAATAAAATGTTTCTAATATAAATAAAACTTTCATAATAATAAATTTATTAAGTTTATTTATTTCTACAATTTAATATATCTAACGTTTCTTTCTTTATGTCCCTTTCTTTATTTATATTTCTTTCTTTTCTCTCCTTTGTAATAGTTTAACAATAATTCTCTACTATGTCAATATGCCTAATGAATATTTTTTATGAATATAAATTGCCCTTTCATCCTTTTGCCTCCGGTCTGTTATGACAGACCGGCTACCTTCCGGCGTGGACGGGAGTTGGGGTAGAGTTCCAAGGTTTTAAACCTAACCTGTAATACCTTTTGCTGACCTATATCCTAGTATTCTTTTGGGCTCATGGTATTCTCCTTTGTATTGTTTTGCTTAGTCGTTAAACATTATACAATCGAGTTACCTTGAATCTCATTATTTTTGCTTCTTCCGTCACTTTATTTTACAACTTACCACCTTTTTCTGAAAATTAATACAGCCAAGGTTACAAGCCTTGATGACTATCATCTGGAATATACAGATATGGATCGTATGGATAACCAGTTACGACACAATATTCTTCTGGCTTGCAAGTTAAGTTTTTTTAGATTTTATGATTGATGAACTTAATTTCATATGGTAACATAAAAAAGCAAATACCTATCAGATTTGGTATAATTGGAAATGCGGAGTTTTATTAAATTATTTGGGATACTGAAGAATGGATTTCTTTGAGGTTATATTACTAATACTTTCCGGTAGCTATACAGCATGGAGCCTAAAAGGCTGGTATCAAAAACTGCTACGGTTTGGGCTTGTCCGATGGAATAAAACTACAAAGTATATTATGAGCCTTTTACCTCTTGTTTCACTTTTCATAATTCTATATACACTTAGGGTTTTAGCGTCATTCGATGTTGTGAATGATATGTTATATATAGTGTTCTATGTTTTACTGGGATATGCTTGGACTTTTTTAGGGTCGAAATTAGTCTTTATCTTTTTTGATATTTCCTGGATCGATGACGTCCTGAATTTGAACAACAAGGCGGCTTTATATGCATTTAGTGGAGCATTTCTTGGGTTGGTGACAATATATTCGGGAGCTAATATAGGAGACGGTCCCGGTTGGTGGTGCGTTATATTTGCAGGCGGATTGGGGCTAATTTCGTGGCTCCTTCTTGGCAAGCTTATCAATGCATTTGCCCAAGTCTTTGAGCGTATTACGGTAGAACGGGACATTGTTGTGGAATTCGTTTTGGCGTTTCTCTTCTGGCCAGTGGGATTATTTGGGCAAGGGCATCGGCGGGAGACTGGAACTCCTTTTATAGTACAATAATTGAATTTCTTGTTGGATGGCCGGTTTTACTATTGACAATGCTGGCAATAATAGTAGAACGTTATTATATTAACAAAACCAAATTGAGAGAAAGCAACAACAATACATATTTGTATGGCTCGCTATGCTGTGGTGTCGCATACATTATAATTGCTATTGTCAGCGTAATAATGTTCCCGCTAGTTGAAAATTCATTCTACGATAGTCTTTTAGGGGTTGTCCTATGAAAAAAACTATTGAGTTGGCTTTAATTCCGAATGAGCAATATTCAGAATATCGTTATAATGTTATATTCAAGGCTTATAAATGGGTTCCACAGGTAGGAGACCATAATACTATAGCAAAGCATGTAGTTTTGATAGATCAGGAGACCGCCAGACAGTTGGAAAAGTGGGCTGAACAGTTATCGGAAGAGACCATGCTGATGGAAGAGGCCTTCATTCACAAACCGAAATTAGTGAAAAAATTGGGTTTGCCCCGAAATACTACAAAAACATTGGATCGTCTCTCAAACTATAATAGAAACCAAAACGTAAGGCTTATGCGATTTGATTTTCATCCTACTACAGACAGTTGGGCATTGTCGGAAGTTAACAGCGATGTACCCGGGGGTCTTGCTGAGGCAGCTGTTTTACCCGAAATTGCATGCGAGTATTTTGACGGTTATGAACCTCGTAAACACATTGCACAAAGCATTTTGCAAGCATTTTCGCAAAAAGTCAAAAAAGACGGGGTGATAGCATTTATTCATGCAACGTCCTATACAGATGACCGGCAGGTCATGGAATTTCTGAGTGACTATTTTCAAGTGCATGGATATAGCACTGTTTTTGTTGCACCAGATCATATAGTATGGAAAGACAATAATGCGATATGCATAATAAAAGGCAAGGAAGGTTCTATAGACGGGATCGTGCGCTTTTTCCCTCTAGAACGGATGACAAATTTGCCACGTCGAACAAATTGGAAGGGATACTATGATTGCTTGACTGCCTCCTGCAACCACCCTGTTGCGATGCTTACCCAGTCAAAACGATTGCCACTGGTTTGGGATGAATTAGGGGTTAATATACCTGCGTGGAAAAAATTACTACCTGAAACCAAAGATCCTAAATCGATCAAGCCGCAGGATTCCAATTGGATATATAAGCCTGCTTTAGGAAGAGTGGGGGAAGGCATTTCCATAAAAGAGGCAATAACTGAAAAAGAGCGGCGAGGTATCGAAAAGGCAGTGCGTTGGGAACCCGGAAGCTGGGTGGCTCAACGGAAGTTTACAAGCCAGCCTCTGAGGGATGTGAACGGTGAAGTCTTCCACTTATGTGTAGGTGTGTTTACAGTGGACGGAAAAAGCGCAGGTTTCTATGGAAGAATAAGCCCGTTTCCAAGGATAGATGATGGAGCAAAAGATATACCATTATTGGTTTCGAAGGGAGTAATTACAAGTGAGAAATAATATAGAAACATATAAGGTTTGGGCACCGGATGATGCATTGTGGACACAGTGGGCAAAGCCTGTTTTATTTATACGCCCACTTGGAAAAAGTCTTTATAAACTGGAAATACCCAAAGCAGTCTGGTTGCTAGCCACATATAGTAATAAGTCCAGAGGCTCCTCCTGTATTCATGCTTGATTCCAAAAGAATGGCGGGATGTGGAAAGAAGCCGGGGACATATGACAACCGTTGGTGCGTTTTCCCTCAGGACATGCCGTCAGCTGCGTTTCTGCTGAATGCGGGGATTCGCAGGGTAATTGTGCGTTCTGCCAGAATACATAATGATTTGTCGCACATTTTGCTTCGCTATCAGAAGGAAGGGATTGAAATACAACTGTGCACCGGTCAAGAAATTGAAAAAATCACAGTAGTCAAGCCCTCAAGATTCAGAAGCATTTCTTACCGCTTCAGTGTGATATTGGGATTGACCAGAAACAGTGCCGGTGGATTCGGTGGCATGATACCTGAGCCAACGCAAAGCCGTTACGGTTAAATATGGTGTCAGGCACGACAGTTATACAGATATTTAAAGGTATTATTAAAGCTTAGTCAAAAGAATAAGAGTAGTATAGCTTTCAAAATATATTTTGGTGTGATGTAAAGGCTATATCAGGATTTACTCTGTATCACCAAGTTACTTTGTATACTCTTCGAATCTAAATACATACAGGCTTGCTTCAATATTATATACTCCTTCAAAACTGGAGGTTATTTCAACAGGCTGTAAATCGTCAGTAATTTTGATTCGCTCTTCAGAGTTAGCTGAAAATTTTAATATCCCCCATTGAGGATGCGATTTGTTATCTGCATTGTAAGCAGGGTTACTCATATCAGCTTTGATTACGGTGAGTTTTGCTCCCGGATAGTAGGTTATAATGATATACTTCCATTCATTTCCTCCATCATCGAGCATGGTTTCTGTTCTATCAGATTTTACATTTGTCAGTTCAATCTCTAAGTTTTGATGGACATATTTTTTTATTTCACCTTTTGGTTCTGACATTTCGTTAGTATCTATAGCAAATATGCTATCTTCAATAATTTTAGCACTCTCATCTGTATTGGTTGTGTAAATTACATCTTCATCTGCTTCCTCAACTTTAGGATTTGCTATCAATCCAATTCCAACTGCCGTTACAATAATAATTGAGACAACAATTACCCAAAACTTTGCTTTTCTATAATTTAACACGTTTTTTATCCTTCCTTTTACATTGCCTTCGCCAAAGGCAAGTGGACTTCCATTTAAAAGATGCCTTCCGGTAGCAAGCGACAATAACAAATTAGCATAAGGCTTTTTAATATCTTCATTCATTTCTTTCAATACTCTTTCGTCACAGGAAAGTTCTATATCTCTACTCATTAACACGAATGCAATCCACACAATCGGATTAAACCAGTGGATGGACAATATTAGGAAAGCTAACACCTTAGTAATGTGGTCTTTTCGCTGGATATGGGTTTGCTCATGTAGCAAAATATAGCTTCTTTCGGAAAGGTTAAGTCCAGTCGGTAAATATATTTTAGGTTTTATAAATCCAAGCACGAATGGTGTTTTCAAATTCTTAGCTTCGAAGATATTCTTCTCTATTAATTGTGCATTTTTAAGCTGTCTTTTTAAGGTGAAAATAGATACAATACTATAAACAAGCAGTGCAATAATGCCTAAAATCCAGATGTATGTTCCTATTTCAACATAAATCTGAAGTGGATTTACACTTGCTCCAACAGTCGGTGCGGGGAGTGAATTGTTTATAAGTGAATCAACTACTTCTATCCCAGTGTTAATCTGAGGACTTTGCTGATAGATAATATCATGGGATATTGGTACAGCATTCGTATTCCGTGGCATAAGGCTAAACATGCTTTCAAAGGAGAATGGAAATATAAGACGAAAAGCAACTACAACCCATAATGCATAGGAGATAACTTTTGGAGCTTTTTTAAGCGCCAGTCTTATAGGTATCACAAAAAGGATTACATAACTTGCCGTAAGGCTCATATTTAAAACAGTAAGAAATATTTCACTCATTGCTACACCTCCTTATGCTCATCAATTAATTTTTTCAACTCTTCAGCTTGATGATTACTTAATTTTTTGCCACTGATAAAGGATGTTAGAAATTTTGGCAGTGACCCTCCAAAGGTATCCTCAACAAAACGTATACTTTGATTTGCGTAATATTTATCCCTAGTGATTAGAGATGAAACAACAGCGTTTTTATTTTGAAAAATACCCTTTTCACATATCTTTTTCAGTACTGTATATGTTGTAGACTTTTTCCAATTCATTTCTTTTTCACTTAGCTTAACAAGATCCCCGGAACCAATCGGTTCGTTCTGCCAGATTAATTCTGCAAATCTCTCTTCAGTTTCTGCAAGTTTATATTCCTTCATGACAAACCTCCTTGGTCTACTTTGTATCGACTTACACTTTAAGTCTATACTGAATAGACTTGAATGTCAATAGCTAAGTGCAAATTATTCTGATAATAACCTTCAACTGGGCAATGCTAATGTAACCGCTAGGATCATGATAAGTCAAGGGATTGGCATTTGCATACAAGTAGTGGTTTTCCCCGCCTGATCAGTTTGGGATACTTCATTTCCCATGCTGTCATAGGACATTGATATAAAAGTGCTGTCAGCAAAAACAATTTTTGTCTTTCTTCCATATTTGGTCGAGTAAATGGGAGCATTGCCGCTCCGCACTCCTCACAGAACCGGACTTGTGGTTTTCCCACATCCGGCTCTTCACTAAAGAACTTTCACAGTCTTCCAATTGCAATTGTTTTAATAACATCATAAATATTAACTTTTATATATCCTTTCTTCAGTTTATAGAACTCCAGCATTTTGTTGAAACTGTCCCATGTCAGCTTATTCTTGTTGCTTTGCCTTCTCAATGTTTTGTACAGCGTTCTTACTACGTAATTTCTCATCCTTTGTATTTGTTTAGTATTGTCAGTAATTCCGTAATAATTGAAGTATCCCGCAAGTTTTCTGTTAAGCTGTTTCATAAGCCATTTAGGTCTTTCATGCATATTTTCTTTTATCCATTTGGATATCTTCTTTTGGCTTGCTTGCTTCTTCTTTTTGCTGGTTGTTCTTTTAACTCTAAATCGTTTTCCATCTGCACTCCTGCTACAATAATGGGTAAATCCCAGAAAATCAAATGTACCTGGTTTTCCCCCTCCATTCTTCTTTGTGTCACTTTCTGCGTATCTGCCAAACATAATTATTTTAGTTTTATCCTCTGCTAGTTCAAGATTAAACTTCCTTAACCTTATCTTGAGGTGTCTCAGAAATTCTTTAGCTTCAAACTCGCTTTCAAAGCAACATGTGTAGTCATCTGCGTAGCGTACTATATGGCTTGCATATTTGTTCTCCCTCTTAATTACTTTCTCAAACCAGAGGTCGAGTACATAATGTAAATATATGTTGGATATTACAGGCGATACAGGACTGCCTTGTGGACATCCAACTTCAG
>CAYXPB010000176.1:0-10872 GCA_964466645.1 uncultured Acetivibrio sp.
CTGACTCTTCAGTATAAACACGTTCGGATCTCATTGATCCGTCTTTATTGTAAAATCCCCTATCATACTCGCTATCCATAAGGTATTGTCTGTAATCTCTATAATCTACCCACCCTACTGATCCTACGTCAGTATTTTCTTCCTCACCAAGCTCTTTCTTCATGCACATCTCAAACAATGCCCAATACCAATCCATATCAGGACAATGTGAAAAAACCCCAGGGTTTGTATTGTTTTCATCATCCGGAGCGGAAGGAATCATCATGCCGGTTTCTTTATCAGGAAGTGGCATTCCTACACCATCAAATTGAACCGGTGTCCTGCTGTTAATAGGTCTTGGAGACCAGACCAAATCAGAAAATATGCTTTGATCAACCATTATTTCACTGTATGTATATATTCGATACCCAAATCGCTCTTTTGATTCAATTTCATCTAAAAGTGCTTTGTTTTCGTTATAAAAATCACCGGTTTTGGTGGGTGTAGAAGTAGCCTTAGATGGATATATTCTGTCGCCCTTTTTAAAACCGTACTCAGCAGCCTTATCTGTCTCCCATATCCCATAAACTGCATATTGTTTCTTTATTTCGCCATATTTCAGTATTGCAGCTTTGTATTCAACATTTGTACCCTTTAGAGAAACGCTTATAATTTTTAAAGCTGCTATCCCTTTTGAATTTAAATATGAAACTTTTTTTTTGTTGTAGTCATTTGAAACATTTCTGCTACTTAAAAAATATTTGCCATCATCATGCTCTCCACCGTTTAAAAGTTTCTCACAAGCTGCAATCTGTTTTGACATGTCTCCATTTTCAATATTTGCAATAATAGACTGTCCTTTTTCACTACATGATATCGGTCCGTCGTATTCAACATCACTGCACACATTAAAAAAACTAGGTTTTGTAATCAATACAATCACATATCCGCCTCTATTGTATGTTTCCTCCAATATAAAATTATTTAAAGTACCACAATTATAACTGGGACGAGACTTAATTTTAGCCAATGCTGAGTTACTGAAAAGCATTTCATAACATTCATTTCCAAATACAGATTCGTTTCTCATCCTGACAATATGCGTGGGCACAACAGTTGAAGTATAACTGACTATTTCATCTTTATCCTGTGAAAAGGTTAAAGACAATAAAACCATAACCACAGTTGAAATAATCATTATCCTATTCACCATTTTGATCTCCCGATGACATATTCTATTACTTCTTTTGTAACATAATCATGGCCAAGTTCAAGCATTGCTCTTTTAAGAAGTGCTTTTTCATTAGGATCGGTAGTTGTCATCAGACTATAAGATTTAGTAGGAGAATATCTAATTTTACTACTGCTATATGGAGTAAGAAGCCAGGTGTCCTGCTTCGCCTGCTGCCGTCTTATCTGATTTATTTCCCAGTTATGTAGTTCATTTTTCCCATATTTATTAGATACTTCAAGCGATTTTAAATCCTCAACACGATGTGCAGCTCCAACCAGATAATAGTAAGATGTATTCTGCATAAGACCGGGACCGATTGGAGATTCACTAAAATCTCTTAAATCTTGGGAAATGAAATGAATTGATCCCCCCCATTTGCGTAATTTACGGACAAGACCGCCGTAAACATCCATCAAATCCCCGCCCTGCATATCTTTTGCTACTTCATCACAGACAATAATTTTCTTCTGATCGATGTCACCCTTTACAACAATATCATCCACAATCCACTCTATAAGAATAGGAATAACTACTTTTGCAAGTGTTCCATGATTTCTGAGCCCTTCCAGATCGAAACATACCAGATCTTTATTTTCAACCTGCTTTGTCTGGCGGAAAAATCTGGCGTACTCCCCTTCTCTTTCTCCAGTGCCTATAAAAGGATAGAGTATCTTATAGGGATTAATGCTTTCAATAAGCTCTTTATCATCCTTCAGGTAATTTTCAGCGAATTCATGAAGACTGCATGTTCCGTTTTTATTATTTCTTGTTTCTTTATAGTATCTTACAAGATGATCCTGCATTATTGCTTTAACAACTGCGGGTACTGCCGTTATACTCGGATCTGCTTCCAGGAATCTGCACATTCGTGACTTAAGCATTGATAAAACATCAATATCAATGGTTTTCATTGCATCATCTTCGAAAAGCTTTACATCAAAAGGATTGATACCAAACTGCGCATTTTTAAGGTCTATTTCCAAATACTGACCACCATTATTCATAACCAGATTTCTGTAAGATCCTGCTCCAGGCCCTCCGTAATCAACAATAGCAATTCGAGGTTTATAAACCATATACTGACCAAGAAGTCCCTGATAAAGAAAGCTTTTGCCAGACCCTGAGCCGCCTACAACTATGGAATTCCAGTTGTTAGCTCGTTCTTCATCGAATATATCCAGAGCATCAATACTGCCATTATCGTTATGAAAGTATATACAGTTTTTATTTTTTGGATCTTTTTTAATACGCCTTGGCAGTTCAATAGGCATAAGATGTCTTACATTGCTTTTTGGTAAGATCAGTCTTATTGGATTAAGAGTTTCACAACCGGGCATCAATGAAAGCCAGGCGGCCTTGATGTTCAGCTTTTCTTTTTTTAAAGGCAGCTTTGTTTTACATACACTCTCAATTGCTTTCCACTTATTTGATAACCCCTTTTCATCAGCTCCCCAGTAGTGAACATGGTAGAATATTTCGAGAAATCTCTCATCAGATGCTTCTATTTTGCGCTGTATATTATCCATCATTGAACCAAGTTCATAACAGTCTACACCAGCATCAGTGTTCTTAAACCAGGGATATCGGGTTGAAATGGTTTCCTGCATAGATACTATAGCACGGCGAAGCTTTACTTTTTTATTTATTTTTTTTACATTGGTAAACTTTATTGCAAGGTGTATTGTGTATTCAGTTGACTTCATGATTTCATTGAGAAAAAGCATCCCCCATCCGGAATGAACTTCCCTGGGCAGTCTGCTCTCTTTATCAAATGCTCTCTGACTGGATACTCTATGCATTAAACCAGAATAATGTACTGTGCCCGGCTCATAGGAATTGCTGAATTTACCAGTATCGAACATGATATCACCACCAAAAACACTGCCAAGATCAGAAGCGTATGTAAGGAATTTATGATTAACCAGTAAACTCATAAGCTGTATAAGCTGGCCTGATTTGAGACGAATCATTTTATTTCTGAAATTCTTTAACAGCGCATCTGAAACGATTTCTGCACGCTCAATCGTATCAACATAGTGTTCTTTTTTTTTAACCTCGTTAGAATCTGTTTTTTTTAATAAATCCAATACCCCTTTTGATTCTTTTTCGTATACTATAGGAATACATATAGTCATATATACCCGATGAATATTAACTGTGCTTTTATTAAGTTTTTCATGATACTCTTCTTCAATATGAAGAGAAAGTTCTGTTGCTTCAGATCGTGCTTCGCTTTTTATAGCAGGGTGTTCATTTGTTACACAATGATAAATGCTGACCCAGGAATCATCAGGCATGTAAACTGTGAGTGTGTCTGAAAGCATGGAATGAACATACTGTACCTGTTCAATGCCGTTAACATAAGACAAATGCAGTTCGAAACCCATAACGATCCGGTCCGGATTTATCATGTAGATATAATCGTTAGCTACTCCTTCATATCCTAACAGCCTGCCTATATCTATCATTTATAAGCTCCCAATAATTTTGATGGACATGTCTGCAAACTTTTCGGTCACAGCATCATAATCATAACCATATGAGGCATTGCCCGGATAGAGGCTTTGAAATTCAAGCTTATTGTTAACACTGGACACGCCAACAATAAGATCCCTTTTTTGAGCAACACTTCTCAACTTTTTCAACAGCATATGAGTTCTGTTTTCACTGCTTGACCAAACATAAAAATTACAAGTTGTGTAATAATATTTTACTAAAAGATTGACCTCATCCGAAATGACCACCTCTGCAGTGTCGACATGTTCATTTCTACAATGATACTTCTGCCTATGCATTTTCACCGATCGTTCTGCATAAGTATAAAGCATCTTTTTACGCTGATAAAGGGAAGGTACAATAACTCTATAACATATCATGAGCTGATCAACACACCCAAAATGTCCGGATTCATCTATTCTGTGTAAATTTCTTACTGATCCAACACATCCGTGTGTTCCACCTAGTCCGCTAAGTATTTTAACCGGTAGGGATTCCATGATGTTTTCAGCTTTCCCGGGGATTTCGCTTAACTTTTTTATAGCAGATCTGGTTTGATCCTCAATCTTTTCAGTATAGCCAGAGAAGCTGGATTTAATGATGCTTTTCAAACTGAACAGATCCGGCTTATAATCGATGTGAATGGAAATGCACAAGTACCAGGTCTCTTTCCCCCTTACAAGTATTCTATAAAGTTGTATGGTATCATCGGGTCGCATTATGTTTATTACATCGGATAAAAGCTGAATGTCATAGTCAATATTAAGAAGTATTGCATATGAACCATCTTCTGTTATAAATAGAGAAGAATCGCCTATTACTAGCGGATGATTAAAAGGAATAAATTGTCTACAATTCAATATTTCACTGATTAATTTCATTCGTATCAGTTTCCGCGTCAGTATTCGCAGGTAGTGCCCTGCTCATTTTTCCAATTATTCCATTTGGAATATTTAAATTACTTATTAGTACAAGAAGCATGCTTTCTTCTGCTTTTGCAAATGTTTTTGTCCAAACGAAATAAAGTAGAAAATAAACAGCCAGTGATTTAAGCATGAAACCTATCCCAAAAAATGAAAGGATAGCTGCCACAGTCAAATGTATAAGAAGATCTGGAGAACCCACAGTTGCTATGGGTACATTTTTCTCCAGATAATCGAGATCGTCTTCATTTTCCATCATTTATGTCACTTATGGTGTAGATGTACTGGCATCGTTACCTAAAATATTAGTGTTTGTTTTAACAGTCTGACCGGTGAAACTTGTTATAACTGTAGGCAACACATTAATAAACAGAACCATAGCAAGAGCAGCGATCATTTTCCCAATACTGCGCATTTTGTCTTCGTTTGTCTTAAAAAGTTCTAAAGCACTTGTAGCAAACAACCAGCCCGCAGCCATTATAACCACTATTTTAGCGATCTTCCACACCCCTCCGGAAATATCTCCTGTTTTGTCCCTGAGTTCTTCCAGTGTGTTTATCTGCCCAAATGCAACAAATGCGATGGTCAAAACAAACATGACGATCATTAATTTTTTCATAAAACCTCCCTAATTGATATAGTTTAAATTATACTCTACTTTGCCAACAAGTAAGCATCCTGCAAACTTTTTGCCTGTTCAAAAGCCTGCATTCTGTTATTCACTCCAATGCTTACCTGATACATCTCATAACCTAATAATCCTTGTAATGCTTTTAACTCCTGAGCTGAATGATCGACCAATTTTCCAAGCGCATTTACTCTTTCAAGACTGTACCATGAGCTGACCATTTCAGTTTTATTTGCGCCAGAAAACAGCTCTAATTGCTCATCCAACTGTTCTTTATTTTGTGAAGTTCTGGCTTCCCAGGTTGAATACATATGTGATCTTGCCATTGCTGAAGCTGCAATGTATTTGAGTGCATCACGGACTTTGGTTTCTAGAAATGAAGTGTCTATTGAAACCTTAACATCTGTATAAGTAACATCAGATCGGGGTGGTAACTTCATTGAACCATTAATGCTCGAACTGTCATTGAGAACCTTTAGTTCAAAAAACTGCACAATTTCATTGGTATTTGGAACCAAAGCCCCTGGAGTCCAGTTAAATGTTTGACCTCTAAAGCTAAAAGTGTCCTGAACCATTCTGTCAAATGAATTTTCGCAGCTTGCAGCTATGCGATCAAACTCATAAACCTGACCTATAGTAAGCTCATCAATGTTATCGACAATATTACGTAATGAAAAAACCTTATCATACCAGGGCACGTCTGCATCTTTTAACCGGACTCCCTCATCTCTGATGTTTCCAACAATTTCTTTGCTATTTTCCCACCATTCTTTTACTCTCTTAGCCTGGCTGACCAGTTCTCTGAAATAGATCACTTCATCATAGGTGTATCGTACAATTGTTCTTATTTGAGAATAACCTGCAACCAGTATCCCTAAAATGCCTTCTTCTTCTTTAGTAGGGTTTCCATTAGGATTTTCTGTTTCCGTTGGACTAGGTACAACATCAGTACCAGAAGAAAAAACTCGAACTGAAGAAAATATCAGCAGAGTTAATAGCAATAATATTTTCATACTAACTACCAGCTCCTTACCCAATTATCATCGCATTCTATATTTTCAGCTTTAGCAGCTTTTTCCAACAAATCCAGCCGTACATTACCAGAATCATCAGAGAATGATTTAATCCTTTTTTCAAGGATTTCCTGAGATAGCAAAAGCTGTGTTTTTATTTTACTTTGGTCTTTTACGGAAGTGAGATAAGGCTCAATCTCTTTTAGTATAATTTTGTACTTTGAAATATCCTGCATTGAACATGTTGGAAATGCTTTATAAATATATCTTTGAAGCTGTACTGGTGTTAAATTGTTTAACTCCCTGATTCTTGTACATGGACAATCATCATACCACCAAATGTCTAACGGTACATCTTCATTTCGTTCCAATATGCCGTATTTATTAGTTTTACACACAATGTTTCCATTTGAAACGTCAGTGTACATCCAGCCTGAACACTTTGAATTCATTTTTTCTATAGAAACATCATCATCGTCGGTCTCTGAGAACATCTTCAGCATTGCTGCATAGGTGGATATTTGATCCCATGATCTAACACTGACCATACGAGGTGGAAAATGAGTTAATGCCCCTTTGTTTTCACCATCTATCATTTCTGTACCGGTGGTCAATTCTATATAAGATCTGTTTTGTATTTTATCTGTGGGATTAGAATTATCTATAAATGAAACAGACATTACAGTGCTTGCACTATCATCGAAATATGGGTTTCTGTAATATGTATATCGGGCATCATCAGGATTTGCAATACTCAGTTTTTTCATTTCAAGAGCTTTTTCAAAGGACATAGCAGTAGGATTTAGTTTAACTGCTGGATCTTTGATTGGTTCACCAGTCAGCGGATTTCGAGGAAACCACACTTCTTCGGGGTGAATATGAACCTGCCAGTACCCTTTTTTAGTAACATCGCAATCTGTAACTGGCAATATTTCAAACACACTTACACCACATCTAAAATCAGGAAATTCCTTAGCCATCTCCTGAGCGGATCTAAAATGAAATCCCTCGAAACCTTTATGATTGTATTCTTTAGATGATGTAGATCCTGTAGTCTTTAAACCATACAGCACCGGCCGATCGGATGAATACCATATATTTTCTCTTCCAGGCTCATATATAAGCGCTTCCGGAAATATCACATTTGAATTTTCTGTAACACTATCTTTCTGCACTCCTGCCGGAAAACCTCTGACTCGGAAAACTTTAGTGTAACCTTTATAGAATGCATTTTTAATATCTTTACTGCAGTGCCATGCAGTATCATTTGTTTCTCTATAATCAATATCTATATAATTGAATTTTCCTTCAGAAGTAAGAGTATCTCGAGTTTTTGTTTTCTGAGCCTGGTTATATGCATCCTGCAGCATATCCGATGTACAGCTATAATTTCGATGATTTAGATTAGCCCATCCAATACTAACGAATTTCCTGCCAAATTGAATGAAAGCAACATGAGTTAAATCTAATTGGTGGACTGATTGCCATAACAAGCGGCTTCCTCTTTGCCTTGCCCCTAAAATCCATGTAACTTCAGAGTTGTAAGCAAGAGGAAAATCATTATAATCGGCTGCGAATAAAAAAGATGATAAAAGTGCAATGTATCCAATAAATCGCATTACATTTCTCCTATTTTTATTCCAAATGTAGCAAAGAGATTTGATACTTTCACATTCAATCTTCCCATTCCGAAAGAGATAATGACACATGGTATTACTTTATAATCAGTATATTCTGTTACTTTTTTATTTAATACTATCTCTTTATTTGCCAGCAGCGAGCCAGCTCCAAACCCAATGCTTAAAACACTTGGTTTCAAATGCCATGCTGCATACATCCCCCCCACTGTACCGTGTCTGTTTGATACAGATCTGAATGAGCCAACATCATCACTATACCGCAATATCACACCCCATTCATAAAAAGAAACATCTTTTTTTCTTGTATAATAACCCACAGAGAAAACAGGTGTATTATTTACACTTTTCCATAATCGACCGATAGAAGCATCGATGCCAATGCCATAAGCAGTGCAGAATGAAATTAAGGTAATCATCAATAATTTTGTTGCCACAAAAAAGCCTTTATATCAGCTGCAAATCTTCCGTTGGGATACCTGGATATGTACTCCCGTGCGCTCTCACGGTCGCCTGTCAGATATTTATCATATAGATATTTTTCATAGCAAATACTGATATCCCTGATTGTTAAAGGATCTTTCTGGAAAGTTTCTCCAAAAAGAACCATTTTTTTTAGAGTAAAATTTTTAACAAGGTAAAACTTATATGTGTCATATACAATTTTTGAGTAATCTACACGGTCTTTCCAATAAGTAAATTCATCCCAATCTTCTTTATCACATATTTTATTAATGATCCTGTTTGTGGCAATTTTTTTTATGGCTACAACATCCTCTTCAAACCATCCAGGATATTTGACAGAAAAAGCGGATACAGAATCAAGATCCATTCCGGTAGTCATTCTTGCAAACTCAAGTTTAATTTCATTTGTGTCTGCATTTATGACCAATTCAGGTTCAAATACTACTGAATCATTACTGGCCCCAATTAAACACTCTTCACATATTGCCTGTAGCTCAATGTATTTATCTCTGAGCTTTTTGGAATCTGGATCAATCAGAATTACATTGTACACTTCTAATGTCTCCCTGCAATATTTTCCGACAATTGCATTATTGCCTTTACTGTATTCCTCTAAATAAGCCTTATACTGTTTTTTAAATTCACTACGCTCATTTTTGGAAAGTGATTTAAAACAAAATGCATTGTAAGTAAATATAACAAGAAAGATTATGATTTTATTCATTTGAAAACTCCACAAATGCTTTTGATGCTGCCTTTTCTGCTAATTTACTTGGATATTTCAAAGCAAGTGTATCGCATGCTTTGTATTTTAACAGTCTGGCTAGCTTTCTATCTTCTGAATTCCAATGATCGTTTCTCCTTAGACTGGCATCGCAATATATTATTGTTTTTTCGTATTCACCTGCGTTATAGGAATGTTTAGCTTTTTCAGTCCACAGACTTCCGTTCTCATAAAGCTCCAATGCCCTATCTATAAATTCACTTGCTATAGCTTGTTCCTCCACAAGGGACAATTTGTAAGCGCTATATGCCCATTTGTATGCCTCTTCTCGATTTGTTGGTTTTTCAGATATCCACCGATAATTATTTGCTGTTTCTGTTTTTTTTCTGATATTTTCTCTCTGATTTATTTTAGATCCTCTATTCTTTTTTTTAATAGATATCATGTCAACATTTGATGAATTATTAATCATAGTGTCTGATAAACCAGGTCTAATTCGCTCTGATGCAGCAGATTCATAATCTGCATACTCCGTTATACGCGGAATAATGTCACTTATAATCGACTGAGATTTTTTATCATCAACAGAGTCATTACTTTTTTGTCCCGATGACGTTGTTTTTACATCTGTTTTACAGTTCATAAGAAATAATAGTACAAAAAGAATAGTTGACCTAAGCTGAAACATTACTATATCCTAAAAGAAAAACCCAACCGATAAGAAAAATCACAGATGCAGAAGCCCATATCCAAATCCATAATTTAGATGGTATTTTTGCCTCGTATTCTTTCTTAAGTATTTCCTTTGCTTTTTCTATATCATCATCAGTTAATTTTTTGTAAACTTGAAACAGGGAGTTACGTTTAAAATTAAGACTTTTGAATAAGATTAAACTTACCATTATAACAGGTATAGGTAATAAAACCGATGCGAGAATTCCCCACCACCATTGAAGGGCAAGTAATTCCTGCATAGCATTTATGACTTTTTCAGCATTTAACATTGCATTTTCAATGTTTCGAGCGTCCTGCAAAAATTTTGCAATTGCAATTTCATGGAAAGTAGTAGAATCCATTTGAGCTATCGATTGAGCTGCAATTACAACCAAAAGAATACCAAATAAATATGTTCTTTTCATACCAACCTCCATCAAAGTTCTACACTCAGGGGTTGTGTAAGTAAAAACCAAAACCGTTCCCCTCTTGGAACTGTGACTGTATTAGGAACATCTCCCCCAAACCTCCGTGCCTCACCCTGTGCAGAAGAGACTGTCTGCTGTGCAACAGCTCCAGCATAAGCATCCCTGCTATCAATTCTTAAACCTGATGAATCTCGAGGCTCAGCAATCTGCCTTTGCACTTCATATGCAACATATCCTGCGCCAATCGTAGTAGCTACCAGTTCCGGTATCACTCTTTTTGCCCAGTGATTTTTTACTTTCCCAACAAGACCGGGAAAATTCATTTCTACCTGACCAGACACGGTATATTCGCGGGAAGCTGCTGCATTAACAACTTTTTCTATTGAAGCAGATATTCTGTTGTTAACTTGACCATTATGTTTCAGAATCGCTTTCCACCCTTTTAGTTGATATGGTGTAGCTATTTTCGCTGTTACATACCCAGGATAATCTGAGTTTATATCAGATTCGGTTATCATTTCCATCCGGGTTCCTGCTGGAAATATTATTTTACTCCCTTCTCCACCAATCATTGAAAGTGTATTTTCCTGCAAGTTCAGAAGTTCGTTATTAACATTTTTCAGATGAGATG
>CAYXPB010000177.1:0-10829 GCA_964466645.1 uncultured Acetivibrio sp.
TATATCAGTACTGACGTTTTTTCCATAAACCCAAAATATTAAAGAAGGTATATACAACAGTAAAAACAAAACTATCAAAATACTTCCAAGCTTTATTCTATTGGTAGCTACCGACTTGTTGATTTCAGCCATATTAACCCCCTTCACTTTTGTCTCTTTCACTTCGCTCCAAGAGACGTAATCAATTGTCTGTTAAGCATATTTTGAAGAGCTATCATTATTCCAAGCTTCACGTGCTCATAGACTAGTCCTCCCTGCATGTATGCAATATATGGAGGCTTTATAGGCGCATCCGCACTAAGCTCGATAGAAGAACCCTGAATAAATGCACCTGCTGCCATAATAACTGGGCTGTCATATCCTGGCATGTCCCATGGTTCGGGAGTAACATACGAATCAACCGGAGAGCCCTTTTGAATACCCTGACAAAATGCTATAAGACTGTCTGGGTTATTAAACTTAACAGCTTGAATAATATCTCCCCGTAAGTCTGCTGTATCCGGACTTATTTCAAACCCAAGTCTTTTCATAACGGCACTACAAAGCACTGCACCTTTAAGACTTTCAGCTACAACATGCGGTGCCATAAAAAACCCTTGAAACATCAACCTATTATGACCTAAAGATGAGCCAACTTTTTTCCCAAGCCCCGGTGTAGTAAGTCTGTATGCAGCATTATTCACACAAGCTTTAGTCCCAACAATATATCCTCCGGTTTCGGCAAGTCCTCCTCCGGGATTTTTTATAAGTGACCCTGCTGCCAAATCAGCTCCTGCTTCTATCGGTTCACGGTCTTCAACAAACTCTCCGTAGCAGTTATCAACCATAACAACCAAGTCTTTTCTGATACCTTTTATAAATCTTACAGTCTTTTCAATATCCTCTATTAAAAGCGATTGTCTCCATTCATAGCCTCTTGACCTCTGAATAAGTACCATGCTTGTTCTCTCATTTATGCTTTTCCCTATTGAATCTAAATCAGGTTTGCCATTTTCTAAAAGCTCAACTTGGGAATATGTAACACCAAATTCTTTAAGAGAGCCTCCGCCTTCCCCTCTTATACCGATTACTTCCTCTAAGGTGTCATAGGGCTTGCCTGATACACAAAGAAGCTCATCACCCGGTCTTAAATTGCCGTACAAACATAGAGCCAACGCATGGGTTCCAGACACTATCTGATGTCTTACAAGGGCGTCTTCCGCCTTAAAAACATCTTTATACACATCATCTAAAACATCTCTGCCTTTATCATCATAACCGTATCCCGTTGTTCCCGGAAAATGAGTATCACTCAAATTATTCATCTGCATTGCCCTTATTACTCTTAGCTGATTATATTCCTTTACTGCATCAATCCTCCGAAATTCTTCCTTTACTTCTTCCTGTGCCGAATTAATACACTCTAACACCCTAAAATCTATGTTAAATTCCTTTTTCAATAAGTCTTGTATCATATTTACCTTTTCCTCTCATTCTCTTTATCTTCTAGTGTATAAAACCAGTGCTCTTATTCCCTCGTATACACTTTGTAAAATCTGTCACCACTAACTATTTTATCACATAACTTTTTGAATTCAACCCTCTGTCTTATGTGTTTTCTTCCAATTTCAATACCTTCCACTCATAGGGCTTAAGAAATCCCTTTATTACCCCTTTATCAAATTTGATAATTGTTTCATGTCTAAGATCTAACGCACAACCCTTTTCCATATCTATACACCCTGTATACACGTTTCCTGTAGCTTTAATATAATTCGTATTCATAATAACAATCACAAATTCTTCTTGACTCTTTCTTCCAAAGGCTAATATTCCCTGATCGCCTTTTACCTCTAGAATAAGAAAACTACCCTTTCTTAAAGCCTCATGTTCTTTTCTTAAATCTATTAAAAAACGATACAAATTTAAAAGCCTCGTGTTCCATTTATCTTTTTCCCAAACCATAGGATTTCGGCAGTCAGGATCCTCTCCACCCTTCATTCCTATTTCATCTCCATAGTAAATCATTGGCACACCAGGAAAAGTAAATTGAAATACGACAGCAAGTTCAAAACGTTTTTCACAGCCCCTGCACAAAGTCAAAAACCGGGCAGTATCATGGGTACTTATAACATTTACCATGCTGTTTAGAACCCCAGCCTTAAGTTTCATTAAGTATCCTCCTACCCTTTGAATAAAAAGTTCAACACCTATGGATCTATATGCAAAAAAATCATTAATCAAAGACTTTAGCGGGTAATTTATAACCGTGTCAAACTGATCTCCGTTTAGCCACGAGGATGCTTCATCAAATATTTCTCCAACAAGCATAATTTCCCTCTTTACAGTTTTTAGCTTCTTTTTGATATGCCTTAGAAAATCACGATCCATCTCATCGGCAACATCAAACCTCCAGCCGTCTATATCGAATTCACAAGTCCAATACTTCAACACATTTGTCAAATAATCTACAACTTCCGGATTTGATGTATTAAGCTTAGGCATACCGGCAAAAAAAGAAAAACATTCATAATTAGGTTTAGGGCCCTTTGAAATCGGAAATGAATATACATAAAACCAATCCTTATATAGTGAATTCTGTCCATTGACTACAGCATCCCGGAAAGCAAAGAAATCACTCCCCGTGTGATTTAAAACTGCATCAAATATAACCTTTATATTTGACGCATGGCATAACTCAATAAACTCCTTCAGCTGTACTTTGTCCCCAAAGCTAGCATCCAATTCATAATAATCACTTATATCATACCTGTGATAGGATTTAGACTTAAAAACGGGATTGAGATAAACACAGTTCACTCGAAGTGCCTTTATATAATCAAACTCAGAAATCAACCCACTGATATTTCCTCCATAAAATGCTTCACCTATCTTTTCAAAACTACCTTCCCTCTTAAACCTGTCAGGAAATATCTGATATATTACAGTGTTTTCAAACCATTCCACACCCTTAACAACATCTTTAATACATATATAAGAATAAGAAAAGTGCCCTCCCGCTGGCCTACACTTGTGAAATCCACTTTGATTGAACCAAACAGCTTCATAGGCATCTTCCAAATAAAACATGTACTTGAACCTCTTTATCCCAGTACAAATTCTAGCTTCATAATAGTCAAACAGTTCATCAGAAACCGCTTTATTCATTACTATCTTTCCCTTTAGCGAAGAATCATATTTTTCTTCATAATACAATATGCAAGCCGACATCTCATTTTTGCGTGTCCTTATTCTTAACAAAAGTGTATAGTCATTCAATGGGTATGCATATTCACTATATTGTTTGTGATATATAGCTTCCTTTAACATTTTATCCTCACTATACCAAGAAAATATCTTACAATCCTTATACTATTATAATAACACAAACCACCCCGCAATTGTATATCTCCTCATCACTTGAATTATTTCCTAGCTTATATTAATATTCAAGAGAAAGGTGATGTGACATGATTATAAAATATACCGTTGAAAGCACCGATAATGGCAAAGCAGTAAAACATATACTAAAAACCAGAATGGAAATCTCCGCGAGACTAATAAAAATACTTAAATATCAAAGCAAAATACATTTAAATCAAAAACCTGTTTATGTCAATGCAGTCGTTACAGAAGGAGACGTAATTGAAGCAGATATTGAATATGATGAAGAGGTTGAAGACTTGCTTCCCCAAGATATTTCTATAGATATTATCTATGAGGATGATTGTCTAATTGCCATAAACAAGGCACCGAACATTGTTGTCCACCCTACAAGTCTTCATCTCGACGGAACTCTTGCTAATGCAGTTGCACACCATATGTTAAAAAAAGGCATAGTCAGAAAAATACGCCCCGTTATTAGGCTTGATAGAAATACCTCCGGTATAATAATATTTGCAAAAAACTCCTTTACTCAGGAATTTCTAATCCGTCAAATGAATAACAATACTTTTCTAAAAGAATACATAGGTATCGTAAACGGCATAGTGGAAAATACAAAAGGTATTATTAATCTTCCTATAGAACGCGAAGACGGAAGCATAATGTTAAGGCACATTTCGCCCTCTGGCGATAAATCAGTAACACATTTTGAAACGCTAGAAATCCTAAAACAGACCTCTTTGCTAAAGTTCCGTTTAGAAACCGGAAGAACACATCAAATAAGGGTTCACTGTCAGGCCATCGGACATCCCCTATTAGGAGATACACTATATCCCTACTTGCCCGTTTCACAATCCCAGAATATTAGAAGTCATATTGAAGAGGATAAAATAATATACGAGATAGGTAATGTTATTTCCACAACTCCATCTACTATTACCCAATATACAAACTATTCTCAATCACCTGATATAATTGAAAGACAAGCACTTCATTCCTATCGGGCAGAATTTATTCATCCAATAACAAAAAAAACTCTGCAACTGGTTGCGCCCATTCCAAAAGACATTAATAACGCTCTGGAAATATTGAGAAAATAATCCGTATTCATTTACACAATTTAACAAAGGTGTTATTATAGTATTTGTTTTCCAACATATCCAAGGCCACAAAAGCGCCCTGATAAGGATGTGTAAACATATCCGAAACTTCAATATAACTATAAACTGGAGGGAGTCTTAAGTGGAAATTCTCAAAGACAAATACACTATAACTGAACTGAGCGGGCGGTTAGGTATAACCGACCATGCTTTAAGGTATTATGAAAAAGAGTTTAAAATGCACGTTCCAAAGGACAGCAGAGGTAGACGCTATTATACACCTGAATATGCTAACATTATGTTTCAGATAAAGACTATGAGAGATGATGGCCTTGAAATTAAGGCAATCAAAAAAATTCTCGAGTCTGAAAGTGTTATAAATGAACCTCCACCAGTTGTGAAGGATGATCTATTGAACACTCTAACTCCTGTTAGCTCAAAAGAAAACATATTAGAAATCAAGACTTTTTTTAATGAATTTGGCGATCGTCTCACGAAAAGCTTTTCAACAGAAATAACCACTGCAAAAGATCAGATAAATAAAGAGATCACTCAAACCAAGCTTGAACTGGGAGCTTGCATGGATAATAATCTAAGAAAAATCGAATGCAAATTGGATAAACATTTCGAGAATATAGACCGCTCTTTGGGATTGTGGCGCGAAAAAAATAAAGGAGGCTTTTTCAGCCGTCTTTCCAAAGTTATGTCAAGAAAAAAATCAATTTAAAGCCCCAAATTTCGGGGGCATTATGCCCCCGAAACAATTAGATGTTTTTTTAGAATCGCCTTATTCTAATCCACGGGAAATCTTAACTTCTTCATGACCTCAATGAGCTTTTGAGTATTTATAGGTTTAGAAGCGTATGCCTCACATCCAGTTTCAAAAGAATCGAATACATTTTTCACATCATTAAGTGCAGTAGTCATAATTATCTTAACCTTTTCCTTTTCGTCAATTCCCCACTCCTGCTCTAACTTTCGAATTGCTTCTAAAACTTTTATCCCGTCCAACTTTGGCATCATTATATCAAGGCAGACAAGATCATACGGCATTCCGTCTTCATATGCCAAAGAAAATGCTTCTAAAGCCTCCGCCCCATCAATAGTCATGTCACATTCTCCATAGCCAGATAAAAATTTGTACAAAAACTTCCTACTGGCAAAATCATCTTCTGCAATAAGTATTCTCATTATTTGCACCTCTCTAGTTATTAATTTTATATTTCCTCACAAAGCATGGCATAAAAACTTTCAACTTTTTCAATATTGTTCCTTCGTGCCATAAGCTGTATTTTAAAGGCCAAACCCTTTACTTTGTCATTTTCCTTTTGTATAGCAATATCTTTGATCAAAGATGCTACTTTTTCAATTAACGCCATATTTTTAGTTTCAATCGCCTTATGCAAATTGCCCATATACTTATCATAATTTTTTTCACTTCCCTCTTCTAAACCTTCTTCCATACTTTCATCAGCTTCTTGATAAGTATTAATTTTACCAACATCAAATTCATCTAACTTCTGCCCAAAATTTTTTATATAATAATCTTCGTTTAGGTTTTCTTCACCCTCATTATTTTTAGTTGAAAGCAATACTGTAAATATAAAAACGCTCCCTTTGTTCTTTTCGCTTTCAACAGAAATTTCTCCACTCATCATTTCAACAAGTTGCTTAGTAATAGCAAGTCCTAATCCTGTACCACCATATTTTCTTGTTATAGAACCATCCACCTGGCTAAAACTCTTAAACAGTCTTTTCTGTTCATCCTTGCCAATACCTATTCCGGTATCTGATACAGCAAACTTTATCAAAACTTTATCCTCAAACTGCTGGACAACACTTGAAGAAATCTTTACCTCTCCAAAATCAGTAAATTTAACAGCATTAGATATAAGATTGTTCAACACTTGGCGAAGTCTTGTCGGATCGCCTGTAACAAACCTCGGTATATCGTCCCCTATTTGGTATTTATACTTAAGGCCTTTCTCCCTGACCTTAAACAGATGGGTCTTAAAAGTTTCGTCTAACAGCTTGTAAAAATCAAATTGTATTGTATCTATGGTCATTTTTCCAGCTTCGATTTTAGAATAATCCAAAATGTCATTTATAACACTCAATAGTAAGTCTGCGCATGAATTGACAATACTTAAATTTTCTCTTTGATCTTCCGAAAGTTCTGATTTAAGGGTTAAATTAGTCATTCCTATTATGCCGTTTAAAGGAGTTCTTATCTCATGACTCATATTTGCCAAAAACTCGCTTTTTGATCTACTTACAGCTTCTGCAGTTTCCTTTGCCATTCTAAGATTTTCAGTAACCTGCCTTTTTTCAGTTATATCGGTACAGACACCTATAAATCCTGCAAATTCGTCTTCTAGGCTTGAAAATGGTCTTCCTTCGTTAACTATCCATCTAAATTCACCATCTGATCTTTTTAAGCGAAACTCAGTTTCATAAGCTCTTTGTTCTAAAATCGCTTTGCTGTAAATATATTCAAAGTGCTCAACATCTTCAGGATGCATATTCTCAATCCATCCTCCATTTAATTCCTCATCCATTTTTCTACCGGTAAACCTAAGCCAAGTCTTGTTAAAATAGTTGATCATGCCATCCTTTCCAGATCTCCAAATCGACGCTGGAAATTCTTCAAACAAAGTAATATAAAAACTTCTAGACCAACTCAAAGCCTCTTCTATCTTCTTTTTTGATGTAATATCTTCTACTACTAAAAGTGCACATTCTTCGTCATCTATTATCACCGGAACTGCATTCAGGGATACCCATATAATCTCATTCCTATCTTCAACCCTTAACGGATAGCTAAATTCATAGCGCTGAATTTCACTCTTGTTAACAATAATATTATTTATACCCTTTTGAAATTTGCAATTACGGCATTCTACACTCATACCACATCCCATATCGCATACATTTCCACAAGCCTCTGTACTAGAAAAAAAATTCTCGCAGCAAATTGCCTCTCCAATTCTTTTTCCATAAACATCCTCAATTTCTTTATGCAATATATTAGCAAATGAGACATTTGCCTTTTTAATATATCTATGCCTGTCCACAATAAACATACCTACAGGTGCATTATCGAATATAGTTTGAAGTTTTTTTTGCTCATTAGCAAGCTTATCCTCATATTTCTTTCTTTCAGTTATATCCTCTGAAATGCCCAGCCAGTTCGTAATAATTCCTTCTGTGTTTCTTATTGCACAAACAGCTGCTAATTGCAAGGTGATTTCCCCATTCTTCTTTATTAAATTGAATTCTCCATGCCATTCTTTGTTTTCTGTTAAATCTACTAAATCAATAGTCTCTTTCGTGTTTTTAAAACCCGTAAAACCTTTTTCTTTTACCTCATCTATAGTACAGCCGGTTACTTCTAAAAATTTCGGATTTGCATATTCTACATTTCCATCAGCATCTGCTACCAATACTAAACTAGGACTTTGCTCTACAACCATCGAAAGTTTCCGAAGCTCATCCTCACTTTGTTTGATTCTTGTAATATCTCTAAAAACTACAACTACTCCAATTATATTATCTTCACTATCCTTAATGGGAGCAGAACTTGCAGACACATACATTTCTTTGCCTTCCTTTGAAAGTAAAACAGTGTTTTCTTTAAGACCTAAAGAGCATCCCTCTGCTATTACTCTTTCAAAAGGACTCTGAGCACGCTTTCGTGTAACTTTATCATATATATTAAAAACTACATCCAATGACTTCCCAATAGCTTCTGTGCTATTCCACTGTGTTATATCAATTGCAGTCTTATTTAGCATTATTATATTTCCATGTTGATCTGTAGTAATAACTCCGTCACCTATACTTTCAATAGTTATTGCTAATCGTTCCATTTCTTTTACTACTTGCTGTTTAAAACAATACTGTCCTCTTTTCTTCTCGATAGAAGATAGTTCTTTATATACAACCAATCCTAAATAGTCTAGATCCTCTTTAAAACAATAATTGTCAATACCTGACTTTAAAATATTAAAAACATTGTAATAGTTACTTTTATCCAAAATAGCAACAACCGGAATATTTCCAACAAATTCTTTAACAGTTGAAAGAATCTCCTGATATGAAACATCAGAACCCACATCAAATAAAACCATATCATACTCATTAAGCTTGATGGATGTTTTAAAATCAAAAATATCATTCACACCTTTTATTGAAAACTCAAAATCGGTTTGTTTTAATACTTTATCAACTTTATCTGCTAGTTCCACACCCATTCCAACTAATAAAAGGTTTTTACCCAAAGTGTCACCCCATCTTAACTTATTTAAGGTGATTCAAAAAAACCAACTGGTCAATCGTCATTTCAAAAATCCGATTTACATTTTTTGAAGTGGTCTAAAGCATTGAAAATACAGTTTGCGAAACAGAATCTAACGAAACTTGTCTCTCGACTGCACCTATATCGTAAGCTACTTTTGGCATTCCATATACAACACAAGACTGTTCATCTTGTCCTATAGTGCGTGCACCACTTCGCCTCATAGACAACAAACCTTTTGCGCCATCTCCGCCCATACCTGTAAGTATTATACCTATGGCGTTTCGTCCTGCTGCCTTTGCAACAGACTCAAACAAAACATCTACCGAAGGGCAATGTCCATTTACCTTTTCACCTTTATAGCATTCAACAATGTAAATGCTACCAACCTTTTTAATTCTCATCTGAAAATCTCCAGGAGCTACGAGTACCCTTCCTGGTAAAACTCTATCTCCGTTTTCAGCTTCTTTCACTTCCATTAAGCATGAATTATTCAATCTTTCAGAATACATTCTTGTAAAAACCGGTGGCATATGCTGTACAACAACTGTTCCCGGAATATCTCTCGGCATGGTTTTTAATACACTGTAGATTGCTTCAGTTCCGCCTGTTGATGCACCTATAGCAAGTATCTTGGCTGTTTCATGTCTTTCATTGATCATGATTTCCCTATTAGTCTTTGCCCCAGTCTTCCACTTTCCGACTTTTGCAGTGGAAGCGATTTTAACCTTAATTATAAGCTCATTTATAAATGACTGCATACCCACTTGACTTCTCATGTTCGGTTTTGTAACAAAATCTACGGCTCCTGCATTTAAAGCATCAAAAACGTTGTCACTTACAGCACTTACAACTACAACAGGAATCGGATATTGAGGCATTAACCGCTTCAAAAACTCAATTCCATTCATCTTAGGCATCTCAACATCTAGCGTCATAACATCAGGTTCAAATTCTAAAATTTTATCCCTTGCGCTATATGGGTCGAATGCTGTAGCAACAACTTCAATTGCAGAATCCTGAGCAATTCCCTTAGCAAGAGTTTCTCTAAAAAGAAGGGAATCGTCAACTATCAAGACCCTAATCTTTCTCCTGAAACTTGTTCTGTTATGTTCCATGTCAACTATTCCTTTCTATATACTGCTGGCAATATGTATTTGTATTTTGTCTCTTCCCTATTTAAAGATTCTGAATGCCCAATAAAGAGATATCCACCCTGCTCAGTATGCTCATAAAACCTATTTACTAAGTCTCTTTTTGTATCTGTATCAAAATAGATCATTACATTTCTGCAAAAAATAATGTGAAATTTTTTCTTGAAAGGTAAGGTTGTATTCATAAGATTAAACATTCTGAATAGTACTTCATTTTTAATATTATCTACAACTACAGTGTTTTCATTGTCAAACCTTTTAAAATATATATTCCTCCATAACTTAGGAACGCTCTCTACACTTTCATTGGAATAAATACCGGTCTTTGCTTCATTAAGCACTTTTGTAGATATATCGGTTGCCAATATTTTTGTATCCCAAAGCACTTTTTCCTTACCAAAATAATCTGCAATAATCATAGCAAGAGTATAGGGTTCTTCTCCTGATGAACACCCAGCACTCCAAACTCTCAGATCTTTAGTGTTTTTCAGTTGATTATGCCAATATGGAAGCGCATTAGTTTTGAAGTATTGAAAATGCTCTTGTTCCCTCATAAAATACGTATGATTGGTAGTGATCTTACTAATGAGTGTTCTTACAGCTTCACCACTTTTGTCTTGCATCACATAATCAATGTACTGTGAAAAGCTGCCAAAAGCCTTTTCGATCAATATATTTTGAAGCCGACCAACAACTAAAGCCTTTTTTTTCTCGCTTAAGTTTATCCCATAATTCGCTTTTATATAATCTGAAAGTTTGTGAAACTCTTTATCTGTAATAGTCAGCATAGTATCCACCATATCTACCTTTATTGAGAAATTTTAACCAAACTATCACAATCTTCATCACTTAGTAGCTTGCTACAATCCAACAAAAGTTTTACTTCATCGCCCACTTTTCCTATCCCTTTGATAT
>CAYXPB010000178.1:0-10818 GCA_964466645.1 uncultured Acetivibrio sp.
GCATCGGGGGAATTTAAATGTTATTGAGGTTATGGAATTATATCAAAGGATATGTTATTATATTTGTTGAAGGTTATTTTTTAGAGAAGTTTGTCAATATATGTACCAGAAGACAAATTTTCCTCTGGGACGTAAAAAAGAGAAATAATAGTGCTATGTCCATGAAGGTTAGCATTAAAGGGTTTAGAATGCTAAGACCCATTGCTAAAAAAACAGGCTGCAGGGTAAGAATTATGTGGAAGAGTGGATTTCCCTTTGTTCTTTATCGATATAAAAGAAGAAAAACTTTTATTGCAGGAGCAATACTATTCGTTTTTTTGTTTTACTTTATGTCATCTTTTGTATGGAGTATTGAGGTAGACGGAAATGAAAAACTTGCAACTGAAACAATAATTGATAGAGTATGCGAATTAGGAGTGAAACCTGGAGTACTGAAATACAGGATAAATCCCCATGATGTTGCGAGTAACCTTATGCTTGATATAAATGAGTTGTCGTGGGTTAGTGTTGTAATAAAAGGTACTAAGGTGAAAATTGAAGTATCTGAAGGGGTTGAGAAACCCAAACTAGTTAAGAAAGATAGCCCATGTGATATTGTTGCTGCTAGGGATGGGGTTGTTAAGTCCATTTTTGTTAAATCCGGGTTGGAAGCAGTCGAAGTTGGGGAAACTGTTAAGAAAGGCCAAGTACTTATATTAGGTACAGTACCGGTCAAAAATGAGGAGAATAATCCTAGAATTATGCATGCAATCGGTGATGTTATTGCAAGGACTTGGTATGATGCGAGAGTTCCGGTGGAAACTAAAGTTATTGAAAAGATTAGAACCGGCAGAAAAAAAGATAATATGTCGTTAATATTATTCTCTAAAAAAATTGATTTGTTTCATAGAATTTCACCTTTTGGAGAGTATGACCAAGTAAATATCGAAAAGTCTCTATCAATCGGTGAAGATTTGATTTTACCCTTTGGAATCGTAATTGGGAGGTATTATGAAAATAATATTATTGAAAAGGAAACAACTTTAGATGAAGCTAAAAAAACAGCAGCAGGCAATGCTTACAAAATGGCATCTGGAAATTTACCTAAAGATGCTCGTATAGTTGAAATAAATGAAAATTTTGTTGAAAAAGATGATGGGCAAATCATTGCAGAAGTGATTATAGAATGCCTTGAGAATATTGGATATGAAAGAGAGATTGGGGGAAACTGATTGGAAAGTCTTGTTGAAGCGTCATTGGAGTTTGATAGAATTGAACATGCTATGAATCTTTTTGGTAACTTTGATGAAAATCTGCACCTTATAGAAGATTCCTTTGGTGTAAAGGTTATCTCAAGAGATAAGAATATAAGAATTGTTGGAGATGATGAAGGGGTTTACAAAGCAAAAACAGTACTTCAAAGATTAGTAAATATTGCATACCAAGGTGATATCATAAGCAAACAAAGTGTAAGTTATTTGGTACAGCTTGCAAATGAGAGTCAATTGGACAAGGTTAACGATTTTAATGCAGACTATATCTGTCTTACAGATAGGGGAAAACAAATAAAGTCAAAAACCCATGGACAGAAAGTATATGTAGATGCGATAAAAAGCAACGATATTGTGTTTGGTATAGGACCGGCGGGAACAGGAAAAACATTTCTTGCTGTAGCAATGGCTGTGACAGCGTTTAGGAACAAACAGGTAAACAGAATTGTATTGACTAGACCTGCTGTTGAAGCAGGTGAAAAGTTAGGTTTTTTGCCTGGTGACTTACAGAATAAGGTTGACCCGTATTTAAGACCTTTATATGATGCACTTTATGAAATGATGGGTTTTGAAACTTATCAAAAATACCTTGAAAAAGGCATGATAGAAATAGCACCACTTGCATATATGAGGGGAAGGACATTAGACGATTCTTTCATAATTTTGGATGAGGCACAAAATACAACACCGGAGCAAATGAAAATGTTTCTAACTCGTATAGGTTTTGGCTCAAAGGCTGTTGTTACCGGTGATATAACCCAGATTGATTTACCCGGTGACAAAAAATCAGGACTTAAGGAAATAATGAATATTTTGATGGATATAAAAGGCATATCCTTTGTGCATTTATCCGATAGAGATGTTGTAAGGCACGAGCTTGTACAAAAAATAATTCAGGCCTATGATAGATATGACAAGAAAAAGGGTAACTGATTACAATAATAATTGTTATATAATAATTTGATAGGTTTTAGACTAAAAATGCTGTTTGGATTATTTTTTTAAAATGGTCTAACTTCTTAATGGAGGCGAAATGCTGTATGTCTAAGGAAAAAAACGTAGATTTTCATGGGAGCTTTAGGAGTTATTTCAAGGACAAGCGTATTCAAAGGATAATAATAGCAGTAATAACCATCTTTGTTGCCTATACAATTGTATTGAATGGTGCTACACCTAAGAAATATAAATTAGAGCTTAACGGAAGATCTGATTATGATATCACAGCGCCAAGAGATATAAAAAATACCATACTGACCGAAGAAAAAGCCAGAAAAGTTGCAGAAGCTGAAGTTGGTGATATGAAGGAAATAAGGAATGCTTCTATCGATGTTATTAATACAACAGTAGACTTTATAAATCTTATCGAAAGATCTAGAAAAAATGCGGATAAAAAGATAAGCGGAACTTTAGATCCAAATGATGAAAATTATGCGACAAAGGTTTTAAGCATTAAGAAAGAAGAGGCTGCCAATCTTAATGCGGATATAGAGAAGCTAAGTATTATTTTATCCTATGATCAGGTCTTGTTTTTTATTACGAGCGCAAGTGATGAAGAAATTCAAAATTTCGGCATTATGCTAAGAGGACTTGTTGGAGATATAATGGAACAGGACGTTACGGAGGACAATATATCGCAAAAGATTGTTCAAATGCAAAATAGCATTTTAAACACAGAGTTGAGACAGGAGATAAAAAATTGTGGCTTGCTGCTGTCGAAATATTTAATAAAGCCTAATAGGACTATAAATGCTGAAGCAACGAAGGCAAAGAAGGAGTTAGCCTATGAAATTGCTTTAAATGATCCCGATAATATTGAGATGGTAAAAAAGGGTGACAGAATTTTAAGTAAAGGTGATATTGTTACAGAGGACAAGTATCGAATTCTTGAAGAACTTAATCTGCTGGAGACTACTGGAAGAATAGATTATGCTTTTGCAATTGGAATATTTATAATTATAATTTTAATTTCGCTACTACTTATTCTATATATGAATAATTTTAGTAAGAAAGTTTTTTACAGTAGAAATGATCTTATTTTATTGTCCCTTCTGATACTTATAATACTAATTACAGCACGTATGGTTTTTGAAATATCAACGCTAACCATACCTATATTTTTGGCTACAGCACTTATATCTGTTTTGCTTGACTTGAGATTGGCGGTTATTGTGAACTTTTTGTTAACAATTTCAATTTCTATTATGACAAATGGAGAGATGAAGTTTATGATTCTTGGAGCTGTAAGTGGTGCTTTTACAGCATTTATAGTATCTAAGACCAGTTATCACAGAAACTCACTGTCTATGGGAGGTCTTATTATTGGAATTATTAACGTTCTGACCATAGTATCCATAGATTTAATTGGTAAGTATCCGCCAAAGACAATATTTTATGAATCGGTTATCGTTATGCTTAACGGATTTCTTTCTATTGTCCTAACAATCGGCCTTTTACCTTATTTAGAAGTAGCTTTCAATATAGTTACTCCTATTAGACTTTTAGAACTTGGTAATCCAAACCATCCGCTTTTGAAAAGACTTCTGATAGAAGCACCAGGAACGTATCATCACAGTTTGATGGTGGGAAATTTGGCGGAGGCTGGTACTGAAGCAGTTGGGGGAAATGAACTGTTAGCTAGAGTGGCGGCATATTTCCATGATATAGGGAAACTAAAACGCCCGAGCTTTTTTATGGAAAATCAAATGGATGGTAATCCTCATGACAAGATGACAGCTAATCTTAGTACTCTTGTAATAACATCCCATATTCATGATGGGGTAGAAATTGCAAAAAGATATAGAATACCGCTTATAATAAGAGATATAATTGTTCAGCATCATGGAACGACACTTGTTGCTTACTTTTATCATAAGGCAAGAAATGTTGAAAAGGATGAAGCTGTTAGTGAAGCAAACTTTAGGTATGACGGAGAAAAACCTTCTACTAAAGAAGCGGCAGTAGTTATGCTGGCAGATTCGGTTGAAGCAGCAGTCAGATCTATGCCGGATAAGACTGAGGGTAAAATAGAAGGATTTGTTAGGAAAATTATTAAGGACAAGCTAGACGATGGACAGCTTGATCAATGTAACTTAACTTTCAAAGATTTAGATAATATAGCGAAGTCGTTCATGAAGGTGTTTGGAGGATATTTTCACGCAAGAGAAGAGTATCCTGATGAAAAGAAGAAGTTAAAACAATCGGATAATGAGGATGAATTAACTCAAAATGAACAAGACAGTGCTGAAAGTCAGGAGGAAAAAGTATTGGGGGATAGTATTGAGGAGACAAAGGATCAATTAGCTACCGATTCTCCCCTTGAAAAACCCTCTAAGGAGAAGAACAAATGAGAGTATTGACAGAGGATTTGCAGGACAAGATAAAAGTGACGGAGGAGATGAAAGAACTTATTAAAAAGGCTGTGAGTTTTAGCCTTTCGACAGAAGATTTTAGTATACCGTCGGAAATCTCCATAATGCTTGTGGACAATGAATATATAAGGGAAATTAATAGGGAACACAGGAAAATTGATAATGCGACGGATGTTCTATCTTTTCCTATAGTAGATATGTATGAAGGTGTAATAAATTCCAATGAGGGAGATTTTGATCTTGATGATGGGGTGCTGTTGCTTGGAGATATAATCGTTTCTCTTGAAATGGCAAACCTACAGGCGGAAGAGTATGGGCATTCCTTTGGCCGAGAGCTGGCTTTTTTGATTACTCATGGAATATTTCACCTACTAGGTTATGACCACGATACGCCTCAGAGGGAAAAAAAGATGATTTCAAAACAGTATGCAGTACTTGAAAAATTGGGTTTGTCAATTTAAGGTAGTGCTGAAAAATTAATTGTCACTTGCCGTTTCAAAAAAATTGATTTACCTTTTTTGCATTGCAAAATAATATTCCTATGTTTGGAAGCTTCACTAGTAAAAAACTTGGAATAGTTTAAGGGGTGTCAAATGAAAAGTAGGAACT
Organism: uncultured Acetivibrio sp.; assembly: GCA_964466645.1. Classification (GTDB taxonomy): domain Bacteria; phylum Bacillota; class Clostridia; order Acetivibrionales; family Acetivibrionaceae; genus Acetivibrio. The sequence continues at coordinate 5,228 of CAYXPB010000178.1, forward strand.
TGATTGATAGCTTCAATAATGCAATCAGTGGAATCATTTGTGCAATTAAATCTGAGAGAAATATGAAGATTCACATTTGCGCTGCAATTATAGTATTCTTATTGAGCATGTTTTATGATATTACTAAGATTGAGTTTATGATAATATGCATTGCAGTTGCCATGGTTATTGTCAGTGAGTTGTTTAATACGGCTATAGAAGAATTGGTAAATATGATAACTACCGGTTATCATCCAAAGGTAAAGATAATAAAGGATGTGTCAGCAGGAGCAGTTTTGGCAGCAACTTTTTTTGCTGTTATAGCAGGTTACTTTGTGTTCTTTGAACATGTAAGTACAGGACTTGAAAGTGGTGTGGAAAGAATAAGGCAGTATCCTATGCACATAGCAGTAATTACCTTGATTATAACAGTAGCATTAGTATTGGTGCTGAAAGCTTTTTCGAAAAATGGTACGCCCTTTAGAGGGGGATTACCTAGTGGTCATGCCGCTATTGCATCTGCCATTACGACGTCTGTCGCACTTTGGTCGCTAAATTCGAAAATAACTTTTCTTTGTATAGTTTTAAGTTTGCTTGTAATACAAAGTAGATTAGAGGCTAAAATACATAGTTTTATAGAGGTTTTTTTAGGAGCAGTGCTAGGTTTTTTTATTACACTGTTGTTTTTTCAGATATTTAGGTGATTCCAAAAAATATCTGGGCTATGGGTGAATCAAAAAAGCTGATTTTATTAGGATAGAACTATATATATTGACTAATGAACATTTTTGAAATACTTTAGACAAATTTTAGGAGGAAGAATTTAATGAGTTTTAAATCAGGTTTTGTATCAATAGTTGGAAGACCAAACGTTGGTAAATCAACACTTTTAAATGGTATTACAGGGGAAAAAATTGCAATAATGTCTGATAAACCTCAAACCACGAGGAATTCTATTAAGGCGGTAATTACAGGAGAAAATCATCAATTGGTGTTTATTGACACTCCAGGAATACACAAGCCTAAGAATAAACTTGGAAATTTTATGGTGCATATTGCAGTAGAGAGTTTGAATGAAGTTGATGCGGTATTGTTTCTTGTAGAGGCAGACTCTCTCAAACCTGGATCGGGAGATCTTTATATTATTGATCAGTTAAAGGAAGTAAAATCAAAAGTATTTTTAATTATAAATAAAATAGACTTAATAGATAAATCAAAGTTGTTGCCTCTCATAAATGTATATAAGGATTTAATGAACTTTGAGGCTGTAATTCCTATTTCAGCATTAAAGGATCTCAAACAGGATTCGCTTATTGGCGAAATTTTAAAGGTTATGCCTGAAGGACCAAAATATTTCCCCGAAGATATGTTGACGGACCAGCCTGAGAAATTAATTGCTGCCGAACTAATCAGGGAGAAAATCCTTCAGCTTGTAAGTGACGAAGTACCACATGGTGTGGGAGTTGAAGTTATATCCTTTAAACAAAGAGAGGATAAAGAGATAATTAATATACAGGCAAATATATACTGTGAAAAGGATACCCACAAGGGAATTCTTATAGGAAAAGGTGGAAGCATGCTCAAGCGTATTGGCAGTCTATCAAGGCATGAAATTGAAAATTTATTGGGAACACAGGTGTTCTTGGAGCTATGGGTAAAAGTAAAACCTGATTGGAGAAATAGTGATCAGATGTTGAAAGTTCTAGGCTACAAGAAATAAGGTGATACCAAAAGGCTTTGCAATTGCCATTTCAAAAAAAATTGATTATCTTTTTTGCATATAGGTTAATTTTTGAAAGGGCCTAAATATTAACGTTTTTAAATGCATTCTGGTGGTAAAAACAAGTGTAGAATTGAAAGATAACATAAATTTTCAAGTATACAAAACTTTTTTTTAGTGAAACCTAATAAGGACAAATGCATACTGAACTTAAAGTTTGTGATCTACATTAAATAAAGACTTCAGTGTATTGAACTCCTTTTGTTTTGACTTTTCACTTTGTTAGAAGGAAGTGAGAAACGAGTTCGTATGCATATGCCTATGATTTCTGGAAAATTAAATTAGGTAATTCCAAGAAATAACTGGTCGACTGCCATTTCAAAAAAATGATTTACATTTTTTGCGCAGCAAAATAGTGTTCTTCTGTTTAGAAGCTATAAAGCTTCCGTGATTGGCTCTATGACCTAAATACTGTAAAGGTTATTTTTTGAGTTAGCCTAATGAATGTGAAAGGATTTTCAAGAAACATAAAGCATGCAAAAAAGACTTAAGGGGGAATGCATTTTATGTTAAAAGAATTTGCTTGGAAAGCTTTTGAAAGTACCGGAAATATTGATTCGTATATATTTCTTAAGGAGATTGAAGAAAAAAATAGAATAGCTGAGGAAACTATGGCGGCAAGGGATGAAGTTGCTATAAGTAATAGTTAGTTGAGAAGACAAAAGGTTTTGCCATTTATAAATTATTAATGGGGGGCAGAATTTTCAAGCCCTTGGATTTATGAGGTTACAAATGAGTTATATAAAAACTAAAGGTGTAATTATTAAAGAAATAAATGTTGGAGAAGCAGATAAAATCGTAACTATCTTTTCGAAAAATAAAGGGAAAATTCCAGGAGCTGCGAAAGGAGCCAGAAGACCTAAAAGTCGCCTTATAGCAGGTGCACAATTATTCTGCTATAGTGAATTTGTTCTTTTTAAAGGAAAAGATATGTACTCAATAAACAGTTGTGATGTGATTGAGCCCTTTTACGAAATAAGAAATGATTTAGTAAAGCTTACCTATGCAGCTCACATAAATGAAATTATAATAGACAATGTTCAAGAAGAGCAGCCTTCAATTAGAGTATTGCAGCTCTTTTTGAATTCTCTTTATATGCTTGCAAAAACGGATAAACCTCCGGAACAAATAACTAGAGTTTTTGAAATTAGATTAATGGCAATCTTAGGGTATGCACCTTCTGTAATAGGATGCATAAAATGTGGCAAAGATGATTTTAAGGACTTTGCTTTCAGCTTTAAGCACTGTGGATTTTTGTGTAAACAATGTATATCAGATGACAGGTACGCATTAAATTTGTCTGAAGGTGCTGCAAGAGCAATCCATTATATAGTATATAGCAATATGAAGAATATTTTTAACTTTGAGGTTTCAAATAAAATACTTTTAGAGCTTGGAAAGGTTTCAAAAAGATATATGAGAGACAGATTAGACAAAGAGTACACTAAATTGGATTTTTTAAAGACTTTTTAATCTTTATAAAAAACTATGACCTATCAAGTTAAATTCTAAGAACGATAATAAATTATTTTTTAGAAATCACCCTAATAAAAAAATATGGTATAAGGAAATATTAATGACCTATTTCCTTTTATATTTGACTCTTTCCAACAAAGTAAAAGAGTCAAAAGCCCTTGAGCTTTTATTTAAAAGAGTATAAACAGAACTTTTAATGGCAGCTTGGCAATCGTAGCTTAAGGATATTAGCTAAGCGTTAGACCCACAGCTTTGCGTCGTCGTCTTTCAACGATTTTGCCCTGTTTCATAAGTCACTATTTATATCTCCTTATACCGTGATCGGGAGGAAATATTGTACTACAATATCTATTATAGCATAGGGGAAAGAAAAAATAAAGTGTTATTTTATTATTTTATAGTAATATATTAATATATTTAAAAGCGTACATATTATTATACTAATTTGTAATTTTATAGTTATGAAATGTTGTGCTTTTGTTTTCAGAAAAGAAATTATTGTTAAAATATATGTCAATTTCAGAAAATATATAGTATAATTGACTCGTGTATGAAATTCAAATGTTTTCTATCAAAAGAACTTTTTGAATTTGAAATCAGAAATATAGTAATTCCGTTAAAGATTTACATAAGGTGATTTCAAAAAATCTGATTTGCATTTTTTGCTTAGCAAAATAATGTTCTTCTGTTTAGAAGCTATTAAGCTTCCGTGATGGGCTTTGTGATCTAAATGCTGTAGAGGTTTATTGAAATGACCTTATCAAAATTGCAATTTTCTTTTGTACTATCGTATATATCTTTTGGAAGGGGTGGAAATTGTGTCTGAATATTATTTAGACGAAAAAACAGAAGATACTTCTTTATGTATTGAAAAAAAACTCAATAAGATTGTAAAGATAGGTACAGGCCTTGAAATAAAACATATTAGGATGTTTGAATACTTAAATGCCAGTGTCTTAGAGAAATCAGAAAACACGTTAAGGCTTACTACTAAAGAATCAATAAAGGAAACATTTTTCTTTCCCGGTGATCATGTAGCTATAAATTATTCAGATACAGATGATCTGTTTGCAATTAGTGGAAAGATAACAAATATTAATTCTCTAAATCCCCTAGATTTAACTGTAACTACAACTCGAATTGAAAAACTGAAAGATTCAAGAAAAGATGAAAGATATTATGTAAGCTTAATGGCAAATATAAAGAGCCCTGATTTTTCCGACAAGGTATTTGTTGTCGTAAAGAACATGAGCTCCGGAGGAATTAAAATTAATTGTTCGGAGTATCTGTCGATGACTGAAAGTGTAGAAGTTGAAGTTATTCTTGATAGAATTAATAAGCTTTCTTTTAGAGGTGCAATTGTAAGGAAGGGCAGAGGCAAAGGTTATTTTGAATATGGTATAGAGGTAAGGGAAATTTCTGAATCGAATTATAAATGCCTTAAGCACTATTTAAATTGGTTAGCCTCAAATTAAAAAACATGTTTATGTAAGTTGTTGTTTTTTTGAATAACCCAAAATACTATACCTGAATAAAACATTAGGTAGAGTATTTTTTGTATTGAAATAAAAGTTGAAATTATACATAGGCAAAAAACTTAAAGATATCAAACTCACTACTCATCACTTTCACTTTCTCAACAGAACTAGGATTCTAAGTAAATAGACCATCATTAAGCCCTCTATAAACGAATTTTCTTGAAATGAATGAAATATTTTTGGAATTTTTCGAGAAACATATGGTTTGAATATATTTAAGCCTATGATATACTATACGCTATAAGAATTTAAGATAAAAGTTTGCTAAATAAACAAACTTTTTGAGAAGAGCTGTATAAAGTTGAATCGTAAAATAATTGGTAGTTTTGCGTATAGTAAACGTATAAGAGGCAAAGGGGAGAAGAAATGACTAAAGATATTTACCTTGACAATAGTGCAACAACAAAACCATATGATGAGGTAATAGAATATATTTCGCAGATTAATAAAAATGTATATGGTAACCCATCATCCATGCATCTTAAAGGGCTAGAGTCTGAAAAACATATAAAAAGTGCTAGAGAAATTATTGCTAAATCTTTAGCAGTGGATAATCAAGAGATTTATTTTACATCGGGAGGAACAGAAGCTAATAATCTTGCTATAATTGGGTTTCTTGAGGCGAATCCTAGAAAAGGAAATAAGATTATAACAACAAAAATAGAGCATCCTTCGGTATTAGAAGTATACAAACTTTTGATGGAGAGAGGTTACATAGTCGATTTCGTTGATGTGGATGATAAGGGCGTAATCAACTTAAATAGCTTAAGAGACGCTATAAATGAGAATACTGCATTAATAAGTATAATTTATATAAA
>CAYXPB010000179.1:0-2275 GCA_964466645.1 uncultured Acetivibrio sp.
TAAAAAAATCTTATTTTAAGATTTGATAAAGAAACATATTCATGAATTTACCGTGGGTCAATATACATAATTTGTTGATATCAACTACTTGTAATGGTATAATATCTGTGTATCAAGCTTTATATGATGCAGCGGGGAGGGAATCCGATGGAAGAAATTGTCCAAGGGAATAATATTGAGATTGGAAACGTTAAAATATCTGAAGAAGTAGTTGCCATAATTGCGGGAGTTGCTGCTATGGATGCACCCGGTGTTGCAGGGATGAGTGGTGGAATCGCTGGCGGAATTGCAGAAATCCTTGGACGTAAGAATTTATCAAAGGGAGTAAAAGTTGAGGTCGGAGAAAAAGAAGCAGCCATAGATTTATATATTATAGTTGAATATGGGTGCAGGATTCCTGATGTTTCTTGGGATATACAGGAAAAGGTTAAAAATGCTGTGGAGACTATGACCGGACTTGATGTGATTGAGATAAATATTCATGTACAAGGTGTGAATATAGAGAAGGAAGCTAAAAGAGAGATTGCTGATGATGCTTCGAGGGTAAAATAAAGTTTTGTATATATATGAAAAATTAGTTTGAGTATAATGATAATAACCCCTTTTTAGGGTTTATTTTTTTTACAAAAGTAGCAGGTGTGATTAATTTTTTGTGCGCCATGCTACACCGATAATTGAAGCTTCTTTATTACATATTATGTAGTTGTTTAAAAATTATTAGTCATATTAGTCATCCGCTTTTTGAAGGGCCAACGCCTTATCAGTAAGCGGAGTTTTTTTATGTTAAATGAATTCTTGGCAAGATGCTAATATATTGTGTCTGAATAAAATAATCAACAAGTGTAATAATACAACCAAGAAATTTTTATTGGGAGTAAATTTGATGAAAGTATTTAGAAATAAAATTAGGAGTAAAAATAGGGAAGTTAATACTTGTACATACAATTGTATTAGTAAGGATATTGACGAGAATATTAGAAAAATTGAAAGTGAATTAGGAAGTCCGAGTGATATAACTATAAATATATATAAACCGGACATTAGCAAAGGCTTAAGATATGCAAGCATATTTATTAAAACCCTAGTGGACACTGATAGTGTAAACAACCTGTCTACAAATATGATAGAAATTCTAAAGAAAAATATTAGACAGGAGATTTTAACACCAGAGGACTGCTTCAGCATATTTAGAGATTATTCTTTGAGTTTTAGGAATTCAGCAGAAGGATCAGACTATGATTCTTTATTCAAAAGCTTACTCTCAGGGAATATAATACTTTTAGTTAATGGATATGATATGTTCGTTTCTATTGATTTTTACTTTACCGAGGGCCGTGCTGTTGGAGAACCTACCACTCAAAACGTAATTAGGGGGCCAAAGGAAGGCTTTGTTGAGAAAACAGATGTAAACATTTCACTTGTTAGAAAGAGACTTAAGACCAAAGATTTAAGAATTGAGAATTTGACTTTGGGAAGTGTAACAAATACAAAAATTACGTTAATGTACATCGATAAGATTGCAAAAAAAGAAATTATTGATGAAATAAGATGTAGGCTTAGTAAAATAAAAATAGATGCTATCTTGGACAGCGGAAATATAGAAGAATTAATTAAGGATGACAGGTACTCGGTTTTTTCGGAATTCTTAAACTCAGAAAAACCCGATTCTGTTGCAGCGAATCTGCTAGAGGGAAGGGTTGCCATTTTTGTAGAGGGAAGCTCATATGTTCTTACAGCACCAGCATTGTTTGTTGAATTTCTTCAGGTGAGTGAAGATTATTATCACCATTTTCTGGTTTCGACATTCATCCGGGTACTAAGGTATATTGCTGCTTTTCTTACACTTTTTGTTCCGGCAGGATATATTTCGTTAATTACATTTCATCAAGAGATGATTCCAACTCCCTTGCTTATAAGCATTGCATCACAGCGTGAAGGTGTTCCTTTTCCTACGTTTGTTGAAGCAATGTTGATGGAGGGGGTGTTTGAAATCCTTAGGGAGGCAGGAATAAGAATGCCAAGGGTTATAGGCCCTGCAATTTCAATTGTCGGTGCCCTGGTTTTAGGTCAGGCCGCCGTTGAGGCTGGCATAGTATCCTCGTTTATGGTAATAATAGTATCAATTACTGCTATTTCAAGCTTTGCAATACCAAATTACTCATTGGCTAATGCTGTACGGATAATAAGGTTTGTATTAATGGTGTTGGCAGGGATGTATGGATTATATGGTGTTTTTATGGGATTTATTGCATTAATCCTTCATTTGTGCAAATTG
>CAYXPB010000179.1:2289-10742 GCA_964466645.1 uncultured Acetivibrio sp.
TCCCTATATGGCTCCCATTGCTCCTAAAACAAAATATCTTACAAAGGATACCATTATAAGGTATCCTTTGTGGCTAAATAAAACGAAGTCTGTAGAAATCAGCGGGTCAAACCTGCCAAGGGTAGATGCGGACAGAGTAGTGACGAAAAAAGAAAAGGAAAATCCAGAATTCAGGTGATATATAATGAAAAAGTTATTACTAGTACTTACTATACTGACAAATATGTTTTTAGGCGGATGTTTACCCGAAGGTGAATTAACGGAATTGGCAATAGCTGTTTCTGTAGGAGTTGATAAGAGGGAAGATGGATATTTGGTTACTTATCAAGTGATGAATCCAAAAGCAATTGCAGCAAAGGCTCCTAATGAGGCACCTATTGAGTTGTATACAGAGAGTGGAAAAGACCTGTTCCAAATAAAGCGGGAAATTACAGAGCAATGCCCTAGAAGAATGTACCATTCACACTTGCGAACTGTTATTTTAGGCGAAGGAATCGCAAAAGAGGGTATTAAAGAATTGCTGGACTTGTTTGCCCGTGGACATGAATACCGTACTGACTATTATTTCCTTATAGCAAAAGGTACAACAGCACACAATATTATGAAAGTCATAACGCCGTTGGAATCGGTATCTCAAATGGAAGTGTACGATGTTATTAAAACCTCTGAGAAAGCGTGGGCACCAGTAAAAACCATCAAAATTTTTGAACTTGTCAACGATATTATATCTGACGGTAGTAACCCGGTGATAAATGGAATTGAAGTTATTAGCAACAATGACAAGTCCGATTCTATTGATAACTTAAAGCTCACTGAGGCTGCTAAACTAAGAGTATCAAGCTTGGGCGTATTTAAGAGGGATAAGCTGGTAGGGTGGCTGACGGAGGATGAAAGCAGCTCTTTAAATTACATTATTGGAAATATAAGAAGTACAGGAGGATATATTGAATATGAACAAAACCGTATATCTTTTGAGGTTACAAATGCAGAAGCTAAGAGAAAGGTTTATATGCTAAATGGTAAACCAGCTATAAAGGTTGAAATCAGTTTGACACATGATATTAGCGTCACCACAGGTGATGTGGATTTGACGGACGAGAATATTGTTAAAAAGGTGAATGATAAGGTGGAAGAAAGGTTGATAATTGATTGTAATAATGTTGTGAAACGAGCAAAAGAGGAGTTTGGCTCAGATATCTTTGGTTTTGGTGAAGATATACACAGAGCTTACCCGAAAATATGGAAGGATATAAAGGGTGATTGGAATAATAAATTTACAGAGCTTTCTGTAAATTTTAATGTAAAGGTTAAAGCAAATAATTTGGGGTTAGGTACTAAAACGATTTTTTCGAAAGGTGATTGAAGGTGAATATCCTAACGATTTTGGCAGTAGTGGCTTTTGCTATAGTATTATCTTTCATAGAAGTGCCGAAAATGCTTAAGAGTAAATCCTATAGAGAGTTTTGGAGTTTTTCTATATTGTTGTTTTTGGGTGTTACCCTAGCGATTCTAAAAAGTCTGGGTGTGCCATTGCCCAATCCATCCGACTTGTTAGCATGGGTGTTTTCGCCGGTATCGGATTTGATTAAGCCAGTTTTAAAATAGAGATGAAGGGATATTACAGATGAATAAAGTTATAATATCAAACCGCCAATTAGGGCTTATACTATCTGGATTAATGTTTGGCTCTGGTCCGCTTTTGATTTCATCGAGTGTTGCAGTTTTGGCAGGACGTGATTCATGGATATCAATAATTATTGCAACCATTGTTGGATTGCTTGTTGTTTGGATCGATAGTTTTCTAGGTGAATTGCATCCTGGGAAAACACTTTTAGAGGTTATGCAGATAGAATTGGGTAGATGGCTGGGTAGTTTTTTATCTGTTTGCTTTGTCTTAATGGGCGTTATCACAGGTACTCAGATCATATGGTATGTGGGGGATTTTTTTACAACCGTGTATATGAAAGGAACTTCAAATTATTTTGTAAATGTTTTATTTGTTGCTGTATTAGCAATTGCACTGCTATATGGTTTGGAAGCAATGTGTAGAGCAATTGAAATTTTTTTTATCATTGGTTTTCCACTTATGATTCTATCTTTGATTATGCTTACTCCTCAAGTTAAAGTAAATAACTTGCTGCCACTTATGGAAAATGGAATAACCCCCGCAATTAAGGGCGTAATTCCAATTTTGAGCTTTAATGTCTTTCCTATCATATTATTAAATATGATTTTCCCAGCTAATGTGGGGAATTTGAAACAGGCCAAAAAAGCAATGTTTGTAGGTTATTTTTTGGGGGTAATTACATCGGCTTTTGCAATTATGTTTTGTATTTTGGTCTTAGGTAGTACTATTACTGCCAATTTACGCTTCCCGCTGTTCACGGTAACAAAGGAAATTAATGTAGGTACTATATTTTCAAGAGTTGAGGCTTTGATTGTATTTGTCTGGATTGTAACCAATTTTATTTCTACATTTGTTTTTTTATATGCAGGTATTAAAGGTTTATCCCAACTTTTAAAGCTTAAGGATTATAAAATATTAGTTTTGCCAATTATTTTAATTGTGGCTATTTATTCAGGATTTATTTATAAGAATGTTCCATATGAGATCAGGTGGGACAGAGAGGTTTTGAGTGCTATGATGTTTACTTTTGGGTTTGTTTTGCCTTTATTGCTGCTGATTGTTTCTTTGATAAGAAAAAAGTTTGGTAAGCAGCAAAAAGAAGGTTGTAGAAGATAGTTTATAACCTAGGAAGTGCATTTGCAATTTATTAAAGTAAGGGTTTTGCATAGTACTGGTTTAAGAAAAGGTTACTATTGCCAAGAAAAAATTCAAGGTGTTTTTGGTTTTACACACATTGAAAGGATGATTTTCCTAAGTGAATAAGACTATAATATCAAACCATCAATTATTACTTATAACATCAATATTTGTCGTTGGAGCTTCACCACTTATTGTTCCAACTTTGGTTGCATCAGTGGCAGGAAGAGATTCATGGCTCACGGTAATTTTTGCGACTATAGTAGGATTGTTGGTTGTTTGGGTTAATATTTATTTAGCACAATTACATCCTGGAAAAACTTTTGTAGAGTTTACGCAGCAGCTACTTGGCAGATGTATGGGAGGCTTTGTATCTATTAGCTTAATTATGATAGAATTTTTAGCAGGCACTGACGTTATATGGTATGTTGGTGATTTCTTTACAACAGTGTATATGACAGGAGAATCAAAGTATTATATAAATATTTTATTTGTAGCTGTTTTGGCAATTGCACTTCTATATGGTTTGGAGGCTGTAGCTAGAGCTAGAGAAATGCTTTCTATTATAACTTTCGCGTTTTTTATTCTTACTTTGTTATTGCTTATACCTAAATTCAAAATTGACAATCTATTTCCCGTTCTGGAAAATGGAGCAACTCCTGTAGTTGTTGGCATGTTTCCCATAATGAATAATGCTGTCTTCCCTATTATATGTTTAAGTATGATTTTTACAACAAGTATTAAAGATATAAAAAAAGCGAAAGTTTCAATATTTAAAGGCTATTTTTTGGGCATGTTAGAGTTGCTTTTGGGTATGACTATATGTGTGTTGGTAGTGGGAGGTAATCTTACCGAGAAGCTTAGATATCCAATTTTCACAATCACAAAGGAAATTGATGTTGGTGTTATATTTTCACGTCTTGAAGCCTTAATAGTAATTGTCTGGTTGGCTGTCAGTTTTTTTGCTGCGTTTATTTATATTTATGCTGGTGTTTTAGGATTGTCACAGGTTTTAAAACTTAAGGATTATAAAAGAATAGTCATTCCAGTGCTATTAATTGTAACTGTTTATTCAGGAATTGTATATAAGGATGTTTCATATCAACTAAACTGGGACATAGTGGTACGAACTCCTGCTGCCATTGCTTTCGGGTTTGTTTTGCCTTTAGTGCTGTTGGTTATTTCGTTGATAAAGAAAAAGCTCGATACTGGAAACAAACCTAAGATAGAATAAAGCATATCTTCAATACAATTAATTATTCCTCTTTTTTGTAATTGAGTTGATTTTAATGGGTTGAAACTATATTATATTGACTAACAAATTTTTTTGAAACAGCTTAATAATAAAAAATAAAAAAATTTCTCGGTAAATAACCGAGAAATTTCTTCATAAGCTTTTTTGTCACAAATTTAATATCAGATGTTGTTAATGTTTTCTTTAAATACTCTTCAAAATTCTATTGGAAGAGGTTTAAAACTAAATTACCAACCATATTTTTTCGAGAAGCTTACACATAATAACAGCTACTTCAGCTCTTGTAGTAAGGTTTTTTGGTGCTATTTGGGTGCTGCTCACACCATTTATTATGCCTTCACTGTAAAGCAAGGCAAAGGAATCTAAAGAATTACTGCTTATTAAACTTTTATCGTTAAAATTATTCAATATTGAAGTGTCATAATCGGCAGGAGAAATTCCTGTGATTTTAAGGGCTTTTGAGGCTAATACAGCTATTTCTTCTCTGCTAATTGCTTCGTTTGGATTAAAATAGTTATTCTCAGCACCTGATACAAGTCCAATGTTTTTAGCTATCATAACACTTTCATAGTACCAATGGTGCGGTTGCACATCTATATAGTTCCCAGAAGGTGTTTGTTTAATATTCATAGATTTAATGAGTAGATTTATATATTCAGCGCGGGTTATCTTATCATTGGGTGCATACAGATTTAGTGATGTTGATTTTCCTTTAATAATATTGCAGCTAGCTAGAGCTTCAATTGCTTCTTGTGCCCAAGATACAGTATGTATATCTTCAAAAGTCACTTTCCCTATGGTTGATACACTTACAATGTCAGAAGCTAGAGTTTCAAAATTTCCTTTATACCCTACAATTTTAAATCTATATATTGTATTAGGACTTAAATTCTTTATAAGATATCTTTCTGCATTTTTGACTTTGCCTATTTCAACAAATTCCTTATTAAAATTTTCTTGTAGGATCAAATAAAAATCAATGTCATTATTTGAGGCTTTAGCCCACTTAAGCATTAAATGGCTTGAAGTTAGTATGCGTACTTCTATATTCTCGATTTTATTTGTAAGAGTTGAAGCTTCTGGGCTGACTGTTGATAATGATGAGTTTGTAAGGGTTATTTTAATTTCATCGCTAGATTCAATAATATCATAGATATCATCAAAAGCTGAAATTCGGAAGATGTATTGGGTATTTAAAATTAATCCTTTTACTCGATATGATGTTGTATTGGCCTCTAACAGTGTTAGTTTTTGCCATGAATTGCCTTTCTTCATTTCTACATAAAATCCCGACTCTTGGCCAAAATCATCAGACCATTTTAAGAGGATTTCAGAATTTGACAATTGCTCATAGGTAAGATTTTCGTTAAGCTTACCATCTTCAAAAGTTTCATCAACAAACAACTCTTTTGAGTAAATAGATTCATTTGTACCACTTACAATTTTTATTCTATATATATTGTTAATTGAATTAGAATTGTAATCATACCATACATTTTGAGGGTGTTTTACTTCATCAACTTGGATAAAAGCCCCTAAAATGGATTTTCGTTCAATTATTACAATATCTGACGAGTTTTTTATGGGACTCCACGATATTTTTATGGTACTCTTGTTCTCACTGCTTATTTTGATGTTTTTTGGTAAACTGGAATTTGTAATGATTGAAGTAAACCTATTAGAAGAATAACTAAGGTAAACATTATCATCTATAATGAAACTTATTCTATAATTGTACTCGGTATTTGAAATTACTTTTTCATCAATGTATTGAGAAATACCAGGTTCTAATACATCAATAATATCCCAGTCAAGAGAAGAGGATTCTTTCCTTTCAATGATTGTTTTATAAGAAGATGAAATCCAGACCAATTCTACCTGACCGGATGATATAGATGAAATGCTTGTAATAATGGGATACAAGTCCATAGATATATGACTATCTGGGACTACAATAACCTCATTTGTAGAATTTCTTGACTTGCCCGAAGCATTATATGCAATAACCCTATATGTGCATGTGTCCGTATTTGATAAATAAGATCTCGAAGAATCAAAATAAGAACGTGTATTTTCGTTAAGGTCTGCAATTACAACGTATTCATTGGAATTATTTTTTCTTTCGATTAAAAAACCGCTTTCGTTGTTTGAGGTGTCTTCCCAGTTTAATTCGACTTGGTTTTCATAAATATAGACAGATAGATTTCTTGGAGATAAAGGGATACCTGAATGTGTTGAGATTTCGGAAAAGGCAGTGTTACCATAAGGGTCAAAAGCAGTTATTTTATAGTGGTAATTAGTGTTGTCTCTGATTTGGTAGGTGTCTAAATATGAAGTTATATTTTTATCGACAGTAGCGATAAGTATATATCTTTCGGAATTAGTACGTCGCTCAATTTTTATTTTATAATCAGGATTTTCAGGATTGGACCAACTGAGTTCGATTTTTCCCAATTCAAGATATAAAATTTTTAGGTCTGTAGGAGCAAATAAAACCTTTATAGGGTTTGAGATATTGCTGACCCCTTTGTACTTGTCAGTGTCTATTCTTAACCTATATCTAAATTGAGTGATGCTACCAGTATGATCAGTTACTTTTAAAGTATTTTCTCGTAAATTATTGTTTATTACTTTCCACTCTAACCATTGGTAATCAACATATTCTGATCTTTCAAGCACATATTTATTGATGTAAGGAACTCTATTCCAAGTTATTGTTGTTATGCCAGACTTTATGGAAGCATGAATTTCAGGTCTATCTATTGGCAGAATTTCTATAACATCTGTAAGGGGAGAACTATTGCCGTTCTGATCTTCTAGGGCTAAATAATAGTAGTTATTTATACTAGGACTTAGTGTAGGATCAATAAAGGAAATAGATGAGTCGCTAAATGCTGATCCTGCAACTATTGTAGTTTTTGTACTGTCGTAAACAATACCTTTAAGCTGTAAAAGAGAATCGTGTTTCCATGAAATGGAAATTTCGTTACTGTTAATATCAAAATATGCTGAAATGATTGAAGGTTTTTTTATTCCTAATGTACTTATTGAGTATGTGGGATAAGTATATATGAGTGCACCGTTTTCATTTCTTGCTATAATGTGATACCTATAAAGTGTTGAAGGTCCTAATTCCGTATCGATATAATCATGGTAATCCCTTTCTAAGTCTACATCATAAACGGTATTAATGGAAACTCCATCTCTAAAAATTTCGTACTCTACTGCATTAGGTGTCATTACCCACCTAAGATTAATTTGAGTATCTGAATTGTACTCAGCATTTTCAGCAGTCAATGTAGAGGCTGATAGCATGGTTGGGGATAGAATAGTAAAAAGTAAAGGGATTAAAAATGCAGAAAAGCCAATTGTAAAGAATAAAAGAGCATTGCGATTTGTTTTTTTCATAGCTATCTCCTTTTTTTGTGATTATATTTATATATCGGTTTATTTACAGTTAAAATTTACAACTTTATAATAAGAATTGTTAGAAGTTGCAAGTATTATTCATAGATATTTATTTTGATTATGGTAATATTATCTTTAAGCATTATAATAATTATGGATACCGAGGTCACAGGTATTAGTAGAATATAGAAGTTGTTTAACCTTTATTTCAGTAATAACTTAATTTGCATTAATTATTGTTTACCATGATTCAAGCATTAGAAAAGAATAAGGTTTTAATATTTTCTAAATTCTAGTATTTTAGTATGAGTATCTCAAAGAAGAAATAACTTGATTAATAATGTCCATTAAAATATAGTTTAGAAAAGATTTATAAGGTGCACCCCAAAAAACAAATCCTATAATACTTTTGTCAATAGGGTTTATTTTTTTCCAAAAATAAAATATAATATAGTTGAAGTGTGAAAGAAATTTAATTTCTTTTTTTATACATATAATTTAATTTTTAAATACATATTTAAAAAGGGAGTATAAAAGTTTGGTTTTTAATTAACAATTGTAGTATTAGGATTTCTATAACAAAAGAAAAGTGTGAAGAGGTGACTTATGAATATTATCTTTAGGACCATTTTAGCAATTTATGCTTTCTGTTTGACAGTAGTGTCTGTGATGTTAATGGCTATGACTCTGAACCATGATTTATTTTCAAGTACAACGGAATATATTACAGAATTTGTATTACCGAACAAGGCTTCAAATATTCTTATGTTTATAGTTGAATTGATATTCTTTGCACTGAGTATAATATTTTTGTTTTCAGGGGTTAGAAGTGAACGAGAAAAAAAATCTATTTGTAAACCCAATAATATTGGAGAAATCAGAATCTCTTTAAATACTATCGAAAATATAGCTTTGTCGGCATCAAAGAAGCTTAATGGCATAAAGGAAACAAAGGCTTATGTTAGTAAATTTGGAGAAGATGTTTCTATATATATAAAGGCGGTTGTTTTAGCCGATATTCATATT
>CAYXPB010000180.1:0-10638 GCA_964466645.1 uncultured Acetivibrio sp.
AGTGAAAAACAGAATTTAATATGATATTATGAAAAAAGCAAATACCTATCTATTTAAAAAATATGAAAAAACTATGCCAATATTGGTAAAAAGTGCTGTGCGTAGCGCAATGAAATCAAATTTAGCTATACAAGCAGCTATTACTGTTTGTATGGAAGCGTGGGCAGAGTCTCAAATGCAAGTAAAGCAGGTTGAACCTGAAAGAGTTGGCATAGTAGTTGCAGGCAGCAATTTATCGCAATATATGAATTATAATACATGCTTAAAATACATAGAAGACCCAGAGTATATATCTCCAAGTTATGCCATGCAATTTATGGATACAAACGTGGTCGGTGTATTAAGTGAAATATTTAGTATCAATGGCGAGGGGTATACAGTTGGCGGCGCATCAGCTAGTGGAAATGTTGGGATTATGCACGGTTGTAGAATGGTACAGTCAGGTGCAGCAGATGTTTGTGTAGTTATAGGAACGTTAGCTGATTTTTCTAAAGTGGAATTTCAAGGATTTCAAAGTATTGGTGCATTAGGAGGCCATAGTTTTATGGATTCTCCAGATGAGGCATGTAGACCGTTTGATTTGAAACACGAAGGTTTTATTTATGGGCAGGGCAGTGCATGTCTTATTCTTGAGAGTCTGAAAAGTGCAAAAAATAGAGGTGTTAAAGTTTTAGCCCAGATATTGGGGTGTTCAGAAGTACTTGATGGTAATAGGTTTTCTGATTGTAAACTTGAAGGAGAAGTAAGATCGATGAAGTTGGCAATAAAAAATGCGAACTTATCGATTTGTGATATTTCATATATTAATGCACATGGAACTTCAACTCCGTTAGGAGATAATACTGAGCTTACGGCGATAAGAAATGTATATGGGGATAGAGCTAACGATATTTGGATTAATTCAACAAAGGGATTGACAGGTCATTGCCTGTATTCAGCTGGTGTAGTTGAAGCAATTGCAACTATTTTACAGATTAATAATGGATTTATACATCCAAATATTAATTTGAATGATCCTATTGAAGCAAATTTTAAATTTGCAGATAAAGTTGCTGTTAATGAAGTTGTGAATATAGCTGTAAGTCATGCATTTGGTTTCGGTGGAATTAATTCGGCAATTGTTATTGGTAATTATGAAGCTTGAGATTTGGAAATGCTGCGAATATAGGATGCTAGGAGGATATATATGTTTTTGCAATTAAACGATGTAAATAAGAGTTATGGTGAAGGTGGAAGTCTTGTTAAAGTACTGAATAATGTCAGCACTTCATTGGAAAAAGGAAGAATGTGTGTTATATTAGGTCCTAGTGGTTCTGGAAAGTCAACGTTACTTAATGTAATTGGTGGTCTTGATAAAGTAGATTCAGGAAGTATTTTGATAGATGACAATGAGATTTCCAAACTAAATTCAAAGGACTTGTCTTTATATAGAAGAACATATTTAGGATTCATATTTCAGTTCTATAATTTGGTTCCTAACTTAACTGTTAAGGAAAATATACAAGTTTGTGAATATTTAACAACTAAACCTTTGGATATTGATGAGCTTTTATTAACGCTAGGGTTAACGGAACATCAAAATAAATTTCCATCACAGTTATCAGGAGGACAGCAACAGCGCTGTGCTATAGCAAGAGCATTAATAAAGAATCCCCAAATACTGCTATGTGACGAACCTACAGGTGCTTTAGACTATAAAACTTCAAAAGACATACTTGGTTTACTTGAAAAAGTAAATCAAATTTATGGAACTACAATGCTTATTGTAACTCATAACGAGGCTATCCAACATATGGTACATAAAGTTATTAAAGTGAAAGACGGTCAAATAAGTAGTGAAGTTGAGAACACTAATATATTAGAGTCAAAAGACTTGGAATGGTAGAGGTATGTGATATATGATTCTAAATAGACGAATTCTTAGAGAGTTTAAGGATAATATTGTTCGATATGCTTCGTTATTCTTCTTAATATTCATTGGAATAACTATTGTTGTTGGTATGGCAGCTAGCAGTGACTCTATCATTTATACTGTTAAAACGTCAAGTAAGGCAAATAATGTTGAAGATGGAGCATTTTCACTATATATTCCATTGGATAGTAATGCGATTAATGAACTAAATGATATTGGAGCAGAAATTGAAGAGTGTTTTTATGTTGATATTAAAATGAAAGACGGTTCTCTGCTTCGTATTTTTAAGAATAGAGAACACATCAATTTAATAGATGTCAATTCAGGTAAAGCAGCATATAATAAAAACGAAATTGTATTGGAAAAAAATTATGCAAGGTTACATAAATATGGTATAGGGGATTCCGTATCTATTTTGGGCGGGAATTACACAATTACTGGTACAGGAAGTTCTCCTGATTATAATCTTATAAAAAAGAATATTGCCGATGTAGCTGTTGATAATGAAGGATTTAGTGTTGCGTTTGTTTCAAAAGAATCTTTTGATTATTTATGTAAATTATCCAGAAATGAAGTGTATAATTATAGCTATCTGCTCAAAAATGATGCAACTGCGAATGATATAAAAGAATATTTGATGGATATGGAGTTTGATACTAATGCGATTACCAATGAATTCTTTGTGGAAGGTTTAGAGGAAATGGAGGCTGAAAAGTCTAAATTTACAGATGGGGTAAATGAATTAGTTGATGGTACTTCGGAAATAAAAAATGGATTATCTGGCTTGAACGATGCTGCAAATAAACTTGAAGATGGTTCAGGTGAACTTTCTGATGGTATAAATGAAGTGAATGAGGGCCTTGGTGAATATAAGGAAGGATTGAGTACATTTAGTGACGGATTGCATGAAGCATCTGATGGTGCAGATGAATTGGCAAGTGGAATTTCTGATTTATATGATGCTTCAAAATCTTTGAAATCAGGGCTTAGCAATATTAGGAGTGGGTTAGATAATCTTTCTGATGGAACAAAGAACCTAAGTAGTGGCTTGGAACAGCTTCAACAGAAGAATGATGATTTAAATAATGCAGCAAATAAGACTTTTGAAGGATTACTAAATATGGCTGAGTCACAATTTGCAGATATGGGCATATCCATTGATTTAACTCAGGACAATTATAGAAGTAAACTTTCTAGTTTAAAAAATTCAGTAAAGAATAGTCCGGCGAAGGTTAATGCAATTTCAAGTATAATTATTCAGCTTGATAATTATAAAGTATTTATGGATGGTCTGAAATTATATACAGAAGGTGTTAGTTCTGCCTCTATAGGTGCAAAGGATGTTGATTCAGGTACTAATCGTATATCAAATAGCATTAGTTCTGTTAACAGTGCTGTCGGAGCATTAAATAATGGATTGGGACAGGCTGATTCCGGTGCAAAAGAATTGTCAGAAGGATCTAAACAATTAAGTGATGGCAGCAATCAATTAATCACAGGTATAGATAGTGTCGTTGAGGCAAATACACAAATAGCTGATGGTGCCGGTGAATTGCATGAAAACCTCGGTGAATTGAAACAAGGTACAAGTAAACTGTATGGTGGTAGTATTAAATTAAATAATGGCGCTAAGGAATTGCAGGATGGCATTGATGAATTTATTGACGAGTCCTTTGAATTTAAATATGTTAATCTTTCGGATTTTATCAAAAGTATCGACAATCCAAGAATAAACGATTATGAAGAAGATTCAATGATAAACAAGAATGCTGCAATGGTAGTTGGTATTATTTTTATTTTATTGATTTCATATATTTTATCCGTTTTTGTTGTTCATATTATAGAACGGGAAAGCGCAGTTATCGGTACTTTGTATTCTATGGGATATTTAAAACGTGAATTATTAAAGCATTTTATGATATTACCTGTTTCGGTAGTTTCTATTGGTGCTATACTTGGAACTATATTAGGATTTCAGATTATACCGTTTTTGGCTGAAGAAAATGTAAACTATTATTCTTATCCAGAATTGAACATTATATATTCAAAGTATCTTTTGGCATATGGTATTGTGATTCCTATAGTAGTTGTTTTTATAGTTAATTTGTTTGTTATCAGCAAGAAATTATCATTAGAGCCCCTTAAACTTTTACGCAGGGAAATGAAAGTAAATAAATTTAATAACGTTGATTTGGGAAATATGGGTTTTTTGAATCGATTTAGAATACGTCAAATACTTAGAGAGTCTCGAGGTAATATTACAATGTTTATAGGATTGTTTATTTCAATCTTATTGCTTGTATTTAGTTTTTGTATTTCTGGAAGTTTGGAACGATATGCAGAACGTGTAGATGACGACATAAAATACCAGTATATGTATTTGTTGAAATATCCATTGAGTGATCAACCTAAAAACGCTGAAATAACCTATACAAAAAGTTTGTCTTGTTATTTTGATTTGGCCGGTACAGATCTATCTGTAGCGTTGCAGGGAATAGAAAAAAATAATCGTTTTTTTGACTTTGATGTAAGTGACAAGCCAAATGAAGTATCTATATCAGATTCAGTAGCTATGAAATTTGGCTTCAAAGTGGGTGATACAATAGTACTTACTGACGATTTTGAAAATACCAGTTATTCATTCAAGGTCAAAGAAATTGTTAAATTTTCCAATGGATTGTATATTTTTATGGATATTGATGAAATGAGAGAACTGTTTAAGGTTGGTGATGAATACTATAATACGCTATTATCGGATGAAGCACTGAAAATAAATGAAAATAGAATATTGACAGTTACCAAGGTTGGGGACATTGTTGAAACAGCTAATTCATTTGTTGGATTAATGAGTAGTATGATTATCATGATTTTAGTTGTATCTGTATTATTATTTGTAATAGTTATGTACATATTACTTAAAATGATGATTGATAGGTCTACGTTTAGTATTTCACTGATAAAAGTTTTTGGATATACGAATAAAGAAATTAGTAAATTGTATTTGGGAAGTTCATTTTATGTTGTTTTGGCAGCTGTTGTTTTTTCCATACCTATTAGTAAACTAATAATAAATAAAGTATATCCTATGTTAATTTCCAATATGGCTTCAGGAATGGAGACCTACTTGTCGCCGACAGGATATTTGGAGATAATTGGAATTGTTATGGTTTCTTATTTTATTGTAAATTCTCTATTAGAACGTCATCTAAGGAAAGTATCTTTGACGGAAATATTGAAAACAAGAGAATAGTTATGCTTCGGTTTTTTGTTAATTGGGAATATGGTTTGTTTTCAAAGGTTTGAGTAGTTTTAAATTGAGTCCGGGATAATTGGAATTAATTACGATAAGTTTCTGACTATAAAATATGGTGTAAATTTTTAGGAGGTCCAAATGAGAAAAACAGTTGCTTATTCAGGAAAATTCAGAAGGATTATTAGCAGTAAGATTGCAGGAATTATTTGTCTGCTTGTTGTTATTTCTTTAGTTGTAACAATGTTGATTAAATTTGAGGTCATTAAGTTCTTGCCTACTTCAGAAACAAGTGTGGTACAAAGAAGTTGGCAAGTTGAAAAAGGTGATCTAGAGCTTAAATTATCGGACTCCGGCACTGTATATTCTTCAGATGAGGAGGAAGTGACAACAGAAGTAGCTGGTACTGTAACCAAAGTATACTTTAATGAAGGTGATACTGTAAAAAAAGGTGAGTTGCTTTATGAGATTGATGACAGCGATGCTCAACTGGAGTATGAAAAGGTGAAAAACAATTTATTTCAGAGTGAAATCAATTTAAGTGATGCAGTTAAGAATATTTCAGGATTGAAAGTGATTGCTCCGTTTAGCGGCCTAGTAACTGGTTTAACTGTAAAAAAAGGAGAAATGGTTAACAAGAATTCTAGTATTATGACAATAAAAGATGAATCCTATATGAATCTAATAGTGAATTTTGATGGAATTAGCACTGATGATATTATTATTGATCAAAAAGCTACAGTATATATACAAGATATTAACCAGTCAATACAAGGAAATGTCGTGGATATTAGAGAAACAGGTAAATCCAATAAATGTAGTGTCGAAATTGAAATTAAGAATCCGGGTTTATTGGAAAGTGACATGGTGGCAAATGCTTCGATAGTTACTTCAAAAGAAGAAATATGGAGTGATGGAACAGCAAAATTAAAGCCAGTTAAAACTCAAATTATCAAAAGTGATGTCTCAGGAGTGGTTAAAGAAATTTATGCAGTTAATAACAATTATGTCAATGTTGGAAGCGTTCTAATGGTACTTGAAGATGATAAACTTATTACTAAAAAGGAATTGAATGAAAAAAAAGTTGAGGAACTTAAAGCTACGTTGCAGCAAAAGCAAAAGCAACTTGGTTACTACATGATTACTGCACCCATAGATGGTACTATTGTTACTCAGGATATCGAAGCTGGGGATGAAGTTAACGTGGGAGAATCTTTAGCGACAGTATCAAATAATAATTCAATGAAGTTGAAAATATCGATTGATGAACTTGATATAGCAAAGTTGAAAATTGGATTGGATGCCAGAGTATCAGTTGATGCGTTAGACGAAACAGCACTTAATCCTATTGCTGGAAAAGTTTCCGAGATATCTCATACCGCTACTACTTCAGGAGGAGATACAACTTATTCAGTGATGGTTGACTTTGATAATCCAGGTAACGTAAAGGATGGAATGAATGCAACAGCAGAGATTGTGCTTAGCAAGACTCAGGATGTATTGTTTGTCCCTGTTGAAGCAATACATACCAGCGGAGATAAAAAAACTGTATGGGTCAAAAAAGATGATAATATAGAAAGCAAAGATAATTCAAATAAAATAGATAAAAGTAAAAATGTATCTGATTACTATTCAAATGCAATGGAGATAGAGATCGATACAGGGGTAAACACTGAGGAATATGTTGAAGTTACAAGCGGACTTAATAAAGGTGACCAGATTATCCTTCCTGCTATAGAGTAAGAAATATATGAAGACTGAGAGAGTGGTATTATAGTGCTATATATCAAGATGATGCCTATATCCAACATGTGAAAAGTATAAGATGGGATAACATATTCAAAGAATTTATATTGACTGTGAGTAAGTAATAATTATTTTACAAATGGAGGATAGATTAATGAAGCACAAAGTGAAAAAAGTTGTTTTACTACCAATTGTTCTTTTTGTTCTAAACATTTCGAGTGTAGCCTTTGCTGCATTTTCGGATGTATCGCCAAAGGCATCGTATGCAGATGAGGTAAACCACCTGACATCTTTAGGAATCATAAACGGAAATGAAAACGGTGAATTCAAACCGGATGACATGATTAGCAGAGAGCAGTTTGCAAGGCTTATTATAGCAACAGCAGATGAGGATTATAAGGCGGAAATATATAAGAAAACGACAGTTTTTCCGGATATAGCTTCTTCGAGATGGTCTTCAGGATTTGTTAATGCAGCAGTAAAATTGGGGTATATGAAAGGGATGCTTGATGGTAAGTTCCATCCTACAGATGGTGTTACGTATGCACAGGTTTGCACTGTATTGGTGAAGATGCTTGGTTATAGCGATTCTGACCTTTCAGGTACATGGCCTCAAAGCTATTTAGTCAAAGCCAAGGAAATTGGGCTTTCCGATGGAGTTAATTTAACCAGCAATGATCAGATACCAAGGTGGGCTGTTGCAGTGATGCTCGACAATATGCTGGACTGTTCATTAAAGTCAAATCCTTCAAAGAAATTTTCTGAAACAATTGACAGTTATGCTCAATATATCATACTTGCTAACTCAGAAACATATTCCTCGGTATCTGAAGGTGAAGTTTTAACAGATAAAGGGACTTTTGATATTGGTGACAGCAATATTAAGCTTGAGATAGGTAATAAGTACAGGTTAAACATAGATGATAATACTATTTGGGGTATATACAGCAATACGAGCGAATATTTGAATATAACCATTGATAGCGTCTCAAGTACTACACTTACATACAAAGATGCCGATGGAATGCATAGTATGATTCTTCCAAGTGCACCAACATACTATTATAAAGGTGTTCAGCAGAAATATGAGGCTGTTCCGGGACTACTTGAAAAGTGTTCATCTATTGTCTTTAACAAAAAGGTCAATGGAACAGGATATGAATATGCTGTCATATCTGACCCGATTTATAGTAAACCTGAAATAGTTGGTAAATCAAATAAAACAAATGAAGGCGTTGGAGAGATTAAGCTTAAAGCAGGCATTGAAATTGCAAAAAGCGGTACCATAATTTCTGCTTCTGAAATTGAAAAGGATGATGTTATATATGAAGTAACCGACATTTGGGGAGGAAATAAATATATTCTTGATGTTAATAACAGTGTAGAAGGTGAGCTTACAGCTATACTTCCTGATAGGATATCGCCCCAAAAAATATCTGTTGGTACTGCTTCATATGATATTGGAGAATATATGGATTTGGGCAAATTAAAAAGCCAGAGTGTTATGAAAATCAAAGACAGTGTCACTGTATTGCTAGGTAGGGACGGTAAGGTTGTTGATATGTATTCAAGCGATTCAGAGGATAATGCGGATTTCGCCATAGTTGTAAACAACTATAAAAAGAAATCAACTTCAGCTAAAGAATATGGAACAGAATATACCTATGTAAAACTTTTGCATACTGATAACACAACTAAGACTTATAGACTTAAAGATGATGGTGATGAAGATGATGATGATTTAATTTATAAAGGCAAACTTGTAAAATACAAGGAAATAAGTAAGGAAACTGACGATGAGCCTGCAGTAGTTGAGCTTGAGAAATTAAAGTATATGAGTCCAGACGATTTTACTATTGATGTTAGCAAAAAGACAATAGATTCTAATTACTTTGCAGATAATATTAAAATATTCAATATTGTAAATCAAATTGAAGGTAGTGACTGTAATGTTTATCTGATGAATCCTTCAGATCTTCCGAACGGATTGATTTACCCGGGCAAGGTTAAATACCTAAATAAGGTAGGAGCTTTTGAGGATATAAATGTAATGGTAGTTGATAACATTCTCGATGAAGAAAATTATTTAGGAATAGTAACAAATCAAAAGGTATCTTTATCTCCCTTAAAAGAGGTTATAAATACAACTACTATCCTCATTGGTGATAAAGAATATACAACTAACTATACATCTGATGGTATAACTGATGGGTGTGTAGTTGAAGTTGAAATGAAAGATGGGCAGATTCTTGGCATAAATGGTGTTAGACAATTATCAACTAAAGCATATAAATTTGATGCAGTTGATTCTACAAGAATAAAAATAGGTGGTACAATTTACGAATTAAAGAGTGGTGCACCTATATTTCTATTCGATGACGGTATCTATGAAAGAAAAGGTACTAGTACTATTGATGTTACACATAAGTATGATAAAATTTCCGTTTACCTAGATAAACCATTAAAGTATGGCGGAAAGGTTGAGCTTGTTTTAATTGAAGATTAATAACATATATTGGGAGACAAAAAGAAATGAAGAAGAGATTGTTTCTGTTAATGGAGTATCAATAACAAAAATGACTAGTGGAGATAACAGAGGAGAAAAAGCCGAATTGGCAATTGGAGATGTTAAGGCTGGTGATATAATGACGGTATGGTTTTCTGACGAAAGTCAAAGTGCTGTTGAAAGAGTTAGCATAAGTAATTTACAGCCAAAGAATTAAAGTTGAATAAGGGTTAATTGTCAAAGCCCCTTTATAAGAATCTCCCTGGCAATTTCTTCGAATATTGGAGCTGCAACTGATCCGCCGCTTTTACCGTTTTCAATAAACACAGCAATGGAGTATCTGGGGTTTAATCTAGGGAAGTATCCTGCAAACCAAGCATGAACAATTTTTTCGCCATTTATATACTGGCCTGTTTCAGCACTTCCTGTTTTTGCCCCAGCTCCGCCATATTTATCGAGGTTTGCCTTTATTCCTGTTCCACTGACAGTTACTTTTTCCATTAGATACTTTATTCTATCGCAAACTTCTTTGGAAATAACCCTATTGCCTTCGTCGTATCGTATAACCTTAAGGGTATTATCAGATGAATCAATTATGGAATCAACTATATTTACTTTGTTCTTAATGCCGCCATTGGCTATTGTTGCTACCATATCAGCTACTTGAAGGGGGCTGCAGAGGACATCACCCTGACCAATTGAGATATTGGCAGTATCGCCGAAAGTAAATTGTTTTTTTGTGTCTGGAAGATAGCCGGGTGATTCCTCAACACCCTGTCCGTTAATTCCTGTAAAGCTTCCAAATCCAAATTTTTTAGCAGTATTGATAATGTTTGTATGCCCAACTTTAATACCAAGTTCTATGAAATATGGGTTGCATGAGGATGCAAAAGCATCTTCAAGTTCAATTAAGCCATGGCCTCCCTTTTCGTATGAGGAGCACTTAAAGACCTTGTCCCCCAAAGCAACATATCCAGGGCAAAAGTAGTTCATATTCGGATTAATACCGTTTTCATAAGCACTTGCAAGTACAATTATCTTAAATATTGAACCAAGGTTATAAGAGGCAACTGCTCTATTAAATAATTCCTTATCTGAACTGTTCAGATATTTTTTTATATTGTTAGGGTCATAATCAGGCTTGCTTACCATTGCAACAATGTCTCCACTTACTACATCCTCAATAACAACAGCACCTTTTTGACTGTTTTTTTTCATAACATC
>CAYXPB010000181.1:0-10614 GCA_964466645.1 uncultured Acetivibrio sp.
CCTTTCTGATGTCCAGTTTATCATGTGTTTTCACTGTCCATCAAAGGGGGTACAGTTCACAGCCCTTATTTTACTAACACATTTTCCCCTAAGATTTGTGTCAATGTTTCGTTAATACGGTATTTAATTTTAGAGTAATTACGTCTTTCGGTGTCAGAGGGTTTTATTTTGGGTTCACCCATAATAAACCCTCGGCACTCCAGTGCCAATTTATAACCGAGAGGAAGAGGTACGGTATTCATTGCTCGTATCAAGGGAAGTATTGATAATTGTATTGACAGAGCTTGTTCATAATTATTTTTCAGCCATGAGTTATACAAACTTACCATTAGTTCTGGAACAACACCAGCCGCCCCAGTAATTGATCCGCTTGATCCTACCATTAAGGCAGGATAAAACATTTCTTCACGACCCACCATTACTTGAAAATCACCCCCAGCGACTTCGGCGTTATTAATGGAATGTAGCAGGTTTATCATACACCCGCTACTATCTTTTAACCCAACAATGTTAGTTAAGCGAGAGCTTAGCCGCCTAATGATCTCTACACTAATTGGTGTACTGCAAGCAGGTATGTTGTAAAGGATAATGGGGAAATTAGGTAATGCATTGGCCACAACCTCAAAATGTTTTTCCAGTGCTTCCTGAGTTACCGGGTAGTAAAACGGCGGTCCAATTAGCGCACCCTGACAGCCCAAATCACGAGCCATAGCACTTAAATCAATGCAGTTTGCATTACAACTTCCAGTTGTTCCAGCTATTATAGGCACCCTACCAGCAGCT
The DNA here is from genome assembly GCA_964466645.1 of uncultured Acetivibrio sp. Classification (GTDB taxonomy): domain Bacteria; phylum Bacillota; class Clostridia; order Acetivibrionales; family Acetivibrionaceae; genus Acetivibrio. The sequence goes on from CAYXPB010000181.1 coordinate 784, forward strand.
TCATCAACCACCATCTCGAAAATCTTAGCCTTCTCATTTTGCTTTAGATGAACAAACTCACCAACGGTACCCAAAGGAGTAAGACCATCCACACCCTGACAAATAAGCCAACTAATTAGTTTTCTGAGTTCTTTTTCATTTACCCCCCCCCATTTATCATAAGGCGTAACAATTGCAGGGTAAACGCCCGTAGGTTTAAGCAAAGGTGGTAAAATAATAATCAGTCTCCTTCCTAGTCCCGGGATATCTTTTAACTACTCCGCGTGTTCCCTCTTAACTTAAGGGGCAACATTTATTAGCGCACCAGATAACTGAGATCAGACTAATTAATCCCCGGGCTCGCAGCACCATAGTAACTCGATCTCATTTCACCAGAGCCACAAAGATATATTTAGACGCAAGAAGTGTTTTCACTCTTTTTGGCGTCACCGCCTTCAGGCGGGGACCCAAGACTAAACTACTGCTAAAGCAGTTGGGTTACAAATAAATTTTTGCGAGCAAACTCGCTGTTTAGGCTAAATGTTCACTTAAAGACCACATGCTATAAACTGGTGCATCGGAATGATATCTTTTGGTGGGAGATAGCGTTACTTCGGCATAACCCACCTCCACCCTTTGCGCAGTCCGCGATAACGTCCTCCAATTGATTAAACAAGGGCAGAGAGAGCAGCTAATAAACCCTACATTTCCCGCATCAAAAAGTTTAAGGGGTAGTTACATCCTCACTAGCCTATTCTAATATATTCTTCATAACAAAGTACTTTACTTGTGTCATCTCCTCTAGGGTATGACAGACCCCTTCCCGACCGATGCCGCTCATCTTAAAACCCCCAAACGGTGTTTCTGCTGTTCTATACCTCCCCGAACCGTTGATAACTACACCACCACACTCAAGTCTATTTGCAACCTTCATAGCCTGACCATGATCTCTTGTGATTACACCTGCCATTAATCCATAAATAGACGAATTTGCTATTTCCACTGCTTCGTCTAATGTATCGAACCCGATTACTGGAAACACGGGGCCGAATATTTCCATATCTGTTGCCACATCCATCTGGGGCGTTATATCAATTAATACAGTCGGTTCAAAAAAAGTTCTGTTGAAACGCATCCCCCCTAGTATACATCTAGCACCCTGCCCTATTGTCAACTTAACTTGTCTTTCTACCTCCTTGGCACTACTTTCATTGATTAAGCAACCCATATCCGTTTCCCTACTTTGTGGATCACCTACTTTCACAGTAACAAGCCTATTTATTAATAAATCTGTAAATATGCCTTTGATTGAGTTTTGTACCAAAACCCTTTTTGTAGCTATGCATATTTGTCCAGCATTTGTAATCCTAGACATTATTAATTCATTTACAGCCAACTCAATATCAGCATCTTCAAAAACAATTAGCGGATCATTTCCCCCTAGTTCTAAAAAAACATGATGCAAGTGCTTGGCCGCTTTTTGCGCAATTTCTATGCCTACCTTTGTGCTACCTGTCACACTGATGGCATTAATTTTAGAGTTGGATATTAAATATTCTCCCACAAAAGAACCATCTCCCGTTATCACTTGCATTACATTCCCCGGAACGCCACATTCCAAGAGTAATTGTGTAAGGTAAACAGCAGATAACGGACTATCTGATGCTGGTTTTACAATAACGGCATTACCAATCGCCAATGCCGGGGCCACTTTATGCGCGAAAACTAATCCCGGAAAGTTATGAGGTATTATACAAACTACAATACCTAGTGGCTCTCTCTTCGTGAATACAATATCCTTTTCTGTGCCTGGTTGTGAATCAGGCAACACAATCCCATAAAGGTGATTAGCCTTTTCAGCATAGCCATGGAAAATCTGTATAATCCCCTCAACCTCTGACTCTGCATTCTTGATGGTTTTCCCTGTTTCCATAGTTATCAAAAGCGCGATTTTTTCTTTTTCTTTTTTGATTGCCTCTGCGAACTTTTTTAACATCATAGAGCGTACATATTGGGGTACCAAAGCCCAATCCTTTTTCCCTTCTTGCGCAAAATGTATAGCTGTATCGATATCTCCCTGCGTTGCATTTGGTACAGTGTCTATTATTTCGTTTGTCGCAGGGTTAAATACGTAAATAATCCCCTTATCTTTAGAATCAATTTCTCTACCACCGATAAGCATTTTCATTTATTAATCTACATCCCCTTTCATAAAGAATACATCATCCCCAGCTTCATAGGCCTGGCAACACTGTTTATACATCCCTAGTGCTACAAATAACCTCAACCTCCACGGGCGAGCCAAAGGGAATCTCAGATACACCTATGGCAGTCCTAGCATGCTTACCCTTTTCAGCAAAAAGATTAATTAATAATTCAGAAGCACCATTTGCAACCACTGGCTGATCAACAAATCCTTCTGCTGAGGCAACATAGCATTTTAGCTTAACCACCCTTTCAACCTTTTCTAGAGTGCCTAGGATCGATTTTATCCCGGCCAGGCAGTTAAGGACAGCTAGTTTCGCTGCCTGCCTCCCCTCTTCTATATCTATTTCATCCCCTAGCCTACCCTTATACTGCAAAACACCTCCAATAACCGGAATTTGTCCCGAAGAGAAAATCAAATTGCCAACAACTACAGCAGGCACATATAATCCCACTGTAATATTAGGTTCAGGCAACTCTAAACTCATTTCTAAGAGTCTTTTTTCTATCGTCACTACTTATTCCTCCTATATCTTTTAAGTATTGTTTATGTCCATTCAAGTCCAGTTGCCAATTCATATAATATTTTCGCGGCTTTTGTCACATGGCTTATTTTTACGTATTCATTTGATGAATGGGCTTGATCTATAGATCCAGGACCAAATACAACAGCTGGAATACCACCCTGCTGGAATTTGCTAGCATTAGTTCCATATGGGGCACCAATTATGGTAGCCCCATTGATAACTTTTTTGGTAGCTCTCTTAAGATTTATAATAATCTTTTCGTTTCCAGGGGTGTCCAATGGGTAATCTATTTCATAAGGCTGGTATACCATAAATTGCAATTCCGGATCATCTGTCTGCAATCCCTTTATTATATTACTGACCTCTTCAACAACATCATTTGGAATTTCACCAGGGTTTGTTCTTCTGTCAATGTCTATTTCGCAGCTATTAGGAACTATAGTAACATCCTCACCGCCTTTGATAACCCCAACATTGATCGTTGGTGAACCCAGCAATGGGTGTTTATTCTTGCCGTAAATATCCCCACAATTGCTGATTATTGCGTTAACAACCTTGCACATTTTATAGATTGCATTAACACCATGGGATGGTACAGAACTGTGAGCGGAAATACCACTGGTCTTTATTTTCCACCGCACACATCCCTTATGGCTTCTGACAATTTGCAATTCGGTAGGCTCCATTACGACAGCACCAATCACACCGGGTATCTCTCTCGAAAACTTTTCTATAAATTTTAATACACCCCTGTATTTGTATTCTTCATCTACTGTAGCTACCATACAAATATTTACTTTTGGTTTTAACATGGCTTGATGTAAAGCTTCACAACACAAGATCATTGCCGCAAGACTGCCTTTGTCGTCACAAGCGCCTCTCCCGTATACCTTTCCATCTTTGTAGATGCCCTCGAAAGGGGGGATATTCATATTTACAACATCTACAGTGTCCATATGCCCTTCAATTATCAATGTTGCATTTTTATTTATCCCCTCGACAAAAGCTATAATGTTATCGCGGTCCTTTAAAACCTTTTGTTCTATTACCCTTGCACCTGAAGCTGCTAATCTACCAGAAATAAATCTGCTGATATTATTTTCACCTGTATTTAATTGACATCCTAAAGCATTGTTGGGGTTAACACTAGGAATGGCTATTAAATCCCTAAGTAGATCTATAGCCTTCTCTATAGGAAAATATCTATTCATAATGAATACACTCCTATCCACTCTTTATAACTCAATTACCTTTTTGAGTTCGTTAATATTGGGTTTAATTATGCTTGGGGGTGGTGCGAGTTGGTGCAATGCATTCGTCCACTTAACACCTGAACTCGTAATAACACATACTACTGTATCCCCTTTGCCAACTAAGCCCTCATTACACATTTTAATCAAACAAGCCAACGTACAAGCGGACGCAGCCTCCGCAAATATTCCACCTTTAGCCAAAAGCCTGATTGAGTTACTTATTTCTCCATCAGAAACAGATACAGCTGTCCCACCCGATTCATACACCGCCCTCAGCGAATGGATACCCGCTGTATCCTCAATTATAGAAACAGCCAAAGACGGTCTTTCAGTAACGGTAGTCACATAATCAAGTCTGTTTTGAACTGAGCGGACAAGAGCGGGTGCCATATCACTTTGGCAACCCACCATTTTAGGGAGCTTTGCCAACAACCCTAGGTTGTTTAACTCTTTTAGCCCCTTCCACGTTCCGTATATTCCGTCACCCAAACCTACGGGAACGAAAACCCAGTCGGGTATTTTATGTTTACTTTGAAGTGCAATTTCATACCCTATACTCTTATACCCCTCCACCCCGAAGGGGTTAGCAAGGGGATAATCAATGGGATACGGTATGGCGGGGACAACAGGATACCACCCATAATTCTTTACCATACTGTATATTAAGTGGCCCCTGCCCTTTTTATCTGTAACAATAGTTTTTCCGCCATGTAAACCAATAGTTAGCTTTAGGACCTCCGAGGCTTCATGGGGACATAAAATTACGCATTCCAACCCAGCAACAGATGCATAAGCAGCCTGTGAGGTGCCATAATTTCCTGTTGAGCATCCTACAACCTTTTTATATCCTAGCTCTTTGGCTACTGAAATTGCTACAGATAGATTTCTATCTTTGAAGGACCAGGTAGGGTTGGTTGATTCGTTCTTTATGTATAGATCAACCCCTAATTGCTCTGATAAATAATTAATTTTGGTTAGTGGAGTACCCCCTTCATCAATTGATATCACATTTTCCTTTTTAACATTGGGCAGTAAGTCCCCAAAGCACCAGATCCCCTTTTGACTTTCTCCCCTAACAAAGTGTTCAACGGGTTTCTTAATTTTAGAATAATCATATACGACTTCTAAGGGGCTATGCTTGCCTTGTTCCAAACAATTTTGGCAACCGTGAAAACACATCCAAGTGTCACATTCTTCATTACAAATCATACACCTTAGCTTCTCTCTCATGCCCATTCCCCCAATTGAGTGTTCACTGATACCGACATTGTATAACCATAAAATGTCTTTAAATACCACTTCAATTCACATGGTCTTACTATACTATAGAGTTATTGCTGTTTTTGTTATAAAAGTGCTTTTGAAATTGTTGTGGGTGCATAGCTTTCCTGTAATGCTTTTTGAGCCTTATCTAAATGATATGATCCTCCATTTAGAATAAATGTCAAATGCCCAGGAAACAAAGCATCAATTTTAAGGCCTGTAAGCTTTGGGAAATTAACACGATATTCACTCAAAGATGAACCATAACAATTCGTAAACCCCAATATTCCGTTGAAAAATACAACATCACCTACAAATAACATAAATGCATCTCGACCATGTACATAATAACAACTTGATCCAGGACTGTGACCTTTTATGCAAAATGTTTTAAATGTATATTCTCCAATTGATATTTCCTCCTCATCTGATAAAATAATATCCGCTTGGCAGTGTGAATAAACATAGTCCATAGGGTATCCTCCAGAGTTTTTAGCCTGAACCAGTCCAAGCTCTTCATCAGATCCCTGTTGAAGTAGCTGGGCCTCCTCAGGGGATGTAACAATTTCTGCCTTTGTCAACTCCTTAAGACCACGGGCACCTCCGGCATGATCTGCATGAGCATGAGTTAAAAGAATATGACTGATCTTGTCGTATGAATATCCGAGAGATTGTATGTTGGCGACAATTTTTTCATTATTCATGCCAGATCCTGCATCTATCAAAACCAATTGTCCCATACAATCTACCATATATACATGACAATCAAAATGGCTAGAGAGCCCGATATTACCGCTGCCTATCAGAAATGTGTCCTCAAAAAGCTTCATGCCCATGCTCCTCATTTATCTCACCTTCTACAGCAATTGTCCGACATGGTGAAGAACTTACACCACGAATTTTAAGTGGTAATACAATGAGCCTAATCCTTGATGTTTGTATTAAGTTGATGTTAACTAGAGGTGCAAGTAAGAATGCACCCTTTGCGAGAAGGTCTTTCACAAAAAAAGCAGGGCTTATGGGGTTATCCCAGATAGTCATATCACTTCCGACAATGGTCGGATTTTTATCAACAATGGCTTTCATTGCTTTCGGACAAAAATGAGGGCTTTCTTTACTGTAGATATCATTATTCCAATTCTTATCCCAGCCAGTTGACACCAACAAACCGTCGTTAGGTTGCATTTTATTAAGACCAGTTGATATATCACTGTACTCGACATATTGTCCATAGGATTTTGATGTCTTTATTACTACCACATTAAAAAAAAGGTTTTCCACAGGTATTTGCTCAATTGTGGGGAATTCTGTGAAAAAATGGGCACCTGTTTCTAAATAGGTCCCCGTAAGAGTAGAAAAACAAATTCGATGAGCATCCCACCCATCTCGTTCTACAGTATATATAGGATCTATAGTCACCTTGGGAATACCGGGGATATTGTACCTCCACATGTTTTCTTCAATTGTACCTGACAAGTCTATCAATTTCAAACTCCTCACCCCTAATGTTCATTTTTTTATTAGTTTTCCCGCACTTATACCAGTATAATTTCCTTTTTTAACAGTTATCTTTCCATTTACTATTACCCATTCAATACCTACTGGTGATTTTTTCGGGTTAACATAATCCTCATAATCTCTAATTTTGTTAAAATCGAAAACGACTATATCCGCAAATTTTCCTACTTCCAAAATGCCTCTATCTCTTATGCCAAGCACTCCTGCAGGAAAGGATGTCAACTTTCTGATAGCCTCTGCAAGATTTAGCACTTTCAAATCACGAACATAACGTCCAATCACTCTGGGGAAAGTTCCAAAAAGGCGAGGATGAGGTTTGCCTACAGGTATGCCGTCAGAGCCAAACATATACTTGTCATTTTTGGATAATTGTATGATGTCTCTTTCGCGGTATAAATTTTTCATCACAATGCCAACAGACATCTTCTCCGCAATAATTAAATCAATAACAACATCAATTGGCTCAGTTTTTTTAAAATGGGCTATCTCTTCGATAGACAATCCCTCACACCATTTGTTTTCACTTGTTTTTACATAAGTGATGGTTATATCTTTCCATTTCAGATACCTTGAGTAATTTTCCCAATTTGCTAGGTCTTCTTTCAAATGGTAGTCCCTACACCTAAGTGCTTTTTTTATACTACTAACATAATTATAATCATTTAGCCGTTCGATTATTAAATCCTTTTTGCCCTCCAGAACCCAAGGAGGTAGTAGTTGGGATAAAAGTGTACTACCCGCAGTGTATGGTTGCTGATCAAACGTTAGATTAACGCCCTCATTGATATACTTATCGGTATGCATAATAATTTCGCTAGCTGTTCTCCCACGTCCTGGAATCCCAAATGATCTTAGGTGGGGAAAGTGGAGCCTCACATTTCCTTGCAACGCAATTTCAATAATTTCATCTATCGCTCGTAGTATATCAAAGCCATATGTCCTTATATGCGGTACAAAAATACCTCCATTTTGTGCAACGATTCTGCATAGATCTACCAACTCTTTTGCATCAGCATGTACGCAAGGCATATACACAAGCCCAGTAGAAAGACCATGGGCACCAAACTGCATACATTTATCAATTATATTTTCCATATCTCTTATTTCATGTTGGGTTGTCCTGCTGTTGGAAAAACCTTTGACTGTGCAACGAATAGCGCCATGAGATACCAAGCAAGCGATGTTATTAGCCTTCTTAACCCCATCTATGGCCTGTAGATACTGTTGAAAAGACAACCATTTATTCTCTTCAGGCCAAATGCCCAGCACAGCCGAGGTATAGTCCTTCCACAGTTCAAGATAATTCTTATTAACTGGGGCTGCACCTAATCCACATTGTCCAACCAGTTCGGTGGTTACACCTTGCGACACTTTGACCTTGTCGAACATGTTTTGAAAGGGCACCAAGTCATTATGGCTATGCATATCAATAAACCCAGGGCAAACGATAAAACCTGTCGCATCAATGACATTCTCGACCCTAGCAGAGGGGAACTTACCAATATCCAATATTTTTGTACCTTCCACAAGTAAATCTGTTATCATCGGGTCTTCATTTTCGCCGTCGTATACTGTACCGTTTTTAATTAGCAGCCTGTCCATGACAACCTCCTACAATAAAGGTAAAGAAATTGGCTTCTTCTGCTGAACAGATAAATTAATGGCAATTGCCACCTCGATAGCCTTAACAGCGTCCTCACCAGTAACTAGGGGGTTTCCCCCTTCGCTTACACATTTTACAAAGTGGTGTAACTCCATTTCTAAATCACCGACCCTTCTACCATGGACCACAGGCCAATGTACTGTGTCAGGGTACTTATACCCTTCAGCAGTGCAAAGGCTCATAAGCGTATTAGATAAATCAATAGCTAGGGCACCTTTTGCTCCCACAACGTCCATCCTTATGGTAAAGTATGGTATCTGGTTAGGAAGTATCCAAGAAGCCTCCAATGAAGCAATAACTCCGTTTTTAAATTTTATAAGTGAAAGAACTGTATCGGGGTTCGCCCTACCAAAAGGTTGTGCTGAAACAGAATAAACCTCTTCAACATCTGCCTTAACATACCAAAGCAATAAATCAATTTCGTGCACTCCTACTACAAAAATTGGGTTCGCTCTGTGGCCATAAATATCACCCTCCCTCTTCGGCGCACACCTTTTCGCCGATATTTGGATCAAATCACCTATTTGCTTTTTATTGATAACATTCTCCATCTCAGCATATCGGGGATCAAAACGTAAAACATGACCTGGCATAAAGATAACTTGGGCCCTTCTCGCTTCATCCACCATCAGCCTAGCTTCACTAAGATTCATAGCAATCGGTTTTTCCACAAGGACATGCTTCCCTGACCTTACTGAAGCTATCGACGGATCCACGTGCTCGTCATCAGCTGTAGTAATGCTCACAGCTTGTATTCTTTTGTCCTCGAGCATTTCTCTATAATCGGTGTAATAATGTGGGACCTTGTATTTGGATGCTATTTCCACAGCCCTGTCCTTAGTTCGAGATACCACTCCAAGAAGATTTACGCCATTCATTTGGGAATATATTTCTACATGCTTTTCTCCAAAACCGCCTAGCCCAATAACGGCCATACCTATATCGTTCACTTTCTAGACCCCCCCTTGTATGCTTACCCTATTATTTTTGCTGAATCGGTTTAGGTGATGCCTAAACCGATTCAGCAACTTAGCAGCTTGGATCTTATGCTGAAAGTGTTTTTCCAACAAAACCTTTATCCTTTTCAAATTCCGCACGCCCGAACAATGGTGTTCCAAGTTTTTCAAACAACTTAACCATTTTAATTTCATTTTCTTTTGGCGTTATGTAAGAAACTATTACACCGCTTAGTATGGCTGCGCCATTGCTAAAAAACACTTGTTGCCAGTAAGCCGCGTCAGTGAATTGAAGCACTAGAAATACTCCCGTACCGATTAACAAACTTGCAAGCCCCCCATATCTATTTGCGCGGTACCAAAAGAACCCTGCCCACACAAGGAATAAAGCCTGTCCCAATATGGCAGGGCAGAACAAGAAGAATACCTGTACAACCTTCACTACGTATAAAGAACCAACTACCCCG
>CAYXPB010000182.1:0-10603 GCA_964466645.1 uncultured Acetivibrio sp.
AGTATAAACCATCAGCATGGGCGGGATATAGCACTGAACAGTTGTACACAGCTGTATATAACCACACCTATGATGTTCTAGACGCATTAAAATCAAATGGTGTGACACCTGAGTGGGTACAAGTGGGAAATGAGACCAACAATGGTATGTTGTGGGAAGACGGAAAGGCCTCAAGTAATATGAGGAATTTTGCATGGATGGTAAACAGCGGACATGATGCTGTAAAGGCGATATTTCCAAAAGCAAAAGTTATTGTACATTTATCTAATGGGTATGACAACAGTTTGTTCAGATGGATGTTTGATGGGCTAAAAAACAATAATGCAAGATATGATGTAATAGGCATGTCACTCTATCCAGATGAGAGCAATTGGTCAACTATGAGCAGTCAGTGCCTTTATAACATGAATGATATGGTATCAAGATACGGAAAAGAAGTTATGATTTGCGAAGTAGGAATGGATAATACTTCGGCAAGTGCTGCAAAGGATTTGATAACAGACTTACTAAAAAAGGTTGATTCTGTTTCTTACGGAAAGGGGCTTGGTGTGTTTTATTGGGAACCCCAATGCTATAATTGGGCCCATTATGAAAAAGGTACATGGAGCACTAATGGAAGACCTACAATTGCGCTAGATGCGTTTTTAAGCAATAACAAGGGTTTGCCGACCTCGTCACCAACCACGACCCTCTCTCCTACACCGACTCCTATAAGTGTTTCTCCAACACCATCAAAGGACGAGTTTGTTTATGGAGATCTCAATGGAGACAAACTTGTAAATTCAATTGATTTTGCATTACTTAGAAACTATTTGCTAGGTTTTAGCAGGGAGTTTCCATATGATAATGGTATAAAAGCCGCTGATGTTAATTGTAATGGTAGTGTTGATGCTATTGACTTTGCTATACTGAGGAGCTATTTGTTGGGTATTATAAAAGCTCTTCCTCTGGATAATTGATAAGTATTTGGGGTAGCTATCTTGAATCGGTATAAAATGATTTGTGTATATGCTGGAAAGTGCAAAAAGTGCAAGCAAGAGAAGTGTAACTTGCATATGATGTTGAGATTGTTAGAATTTAGGAACTTGGGAAAACTGTATTTTGTGTTAAGCTCTATACCGGAGATCGTAAATTGCTAGATCCTAATTACTGGTTGTAATGAAGATGGATAAGTTGTAAGTGTACTGTGATGCACTACGCGTATATCCAATCTGTCTTTCGAAGCATCTATCAGAAAAATAATGAATAAGAAAAATTATTTACTAAATGGAATTTGTTGAAGGGTTAACAAGTAGTATGACATGAAAGTTGTCTTAGAATATATTGCAAAAAAGCATTTGACATATTAATAGTTCTATTGTATCATAGTAATAAGTTCAAATTGCTGGTGCATTTTGATGAAATTATATCTAGCGATAGGAAAGTTAAGAACATATAAATGGCATATCAAAAGCTTAAATGAATAGAATTTGGATGGTTTAAAAATACTATTGCTTAAGAGAAAATTGTTTGATTGATAATTATGCTATAGCGAGGATGATGCAATTGAAGTCCGACATTCCTAAGTATACAAAGGGGCAGATTGAATCGCAAATAAGCGATGCAGTAAGCAAATTTGAAAAGGAGTACATGGGTCGTGGACCTAAGGACATTAAGACGACAATTATAAAAAATCATATATTGATATTTATTGATGGTTTTCTTAGTCAGTCTGAACAAAAACTTGCAGAAAACATCCAGGGTATAAAGCTTATTAAGGATATGCGCACAGCTTTATTTGAGAATGCGAGCAGTCAATTAGAAGAAATTATACAAGATGTTGTAAATACAAAGATTCTAAGTATGCATTCCGATGTTAGTACAAGGACAGGGGAAAAAGTAATTATATTTACTTTAGAAAATGAGTTTCAAGAAATTAAATAAAATATAAGATAGGTTGACCAAGCAAAGGGTACGTGATACTTGTTGCAGTGTAGGCCAATATTTATTACCTGGTAATTCAGGTTATTGAGTATTGGTCTTTTTTGATTGCACATCTTTTTAGTGAAATGAAAGAGCAAAAACGGGGCAGAGTTGCCCGGGGTCAATAGAGCATGCTTTTTAGTTCTAATAATATCAAGAAATTTTAGGAGGCTTATTATGAAAAATGAATTTTTAGAGAGAATTGTTTTACCCAAGGAATTGCAAGAGATAATACAAAAAGGTGTTAATACAATTATACCGGAAAATAGAAGTCATCTTTTGTACCTTGCTACAGGCAATAATGAGAACATGACTTTTGAGGTAGAATATGATGTACCGGGTCGGGGGAAAGTGGTTGAAGCCACGGTAGTAAGATGTAAAAACGGAGCTGCCGTAAACTATATGGATATGTATATGAGAAGGAGAGATCCCGATTGCATGGTGGTTGCCGATGACAATTTAACTGATAAACCAAGATACAGGGATATATACGGCGAAGATTTTGAAACTCTAAGAAGTTTAACTTTTGATTGGCTAGGGAATCAGGAACTGATAATTATGCCATTTATGGCAGGTGGTTCTGATTTGGGATACCCAGCTCTATTGGTTGCACCGTCGAATGCGGGTTTCTTTGCTGGCGGACTTGCCGATCTTCAGGGCTTTATTCCAAGAGACCAAATACCTCAAGGGTTTAAACCGAAAGCAATTATATATCTTGCACCTCCTTACAGACATACTCATTTTGAAGGTAAGCAGGTTGTTGTGCATAACAGGCTTGAGCACATGCACGAGTTGTTTTCCTATAATCTTTATCCGGGGCCAAGTGCAAAAAAAGGTATATATGGAGTGTTGCTAAATATTGGAGAGCTTGAAGGATGGGTTACTGTTCATGCTTCTACCGTTAAGGTTATAACACCTTACGAAAATGTAATAACTATAATGCATGAAGGGGCGAGTGGAGGCGGTAAAAGTGAAATGCTTGAGCAAATTCACAAGGAACTCGATGGTAGAATTGTTCTAGCACAAAACACTATTACAAAGGAAAAGACATATTTAGAGCTGAAAGAAACATGCCAGCTTAAGCCGGTTACTGATGATATGGCACTTTGTCATCCGACTATACAGAATGAGAGCAGGAAGCTTGTTGTTAAGGATGCAGAGGCGGGATGGTTTCTCAGAATAAACCATATTAACCAATATGGAATTGACCCGCATTATGAGAAATTGTGCATTCACCCAAAAGAGCCTCTCATATTTTTGAATCTCCAAGCGATGCCGGGATCCACATGTCTTATCTGGGAACACACAATGGATGAAACAGGAAAGCCGTGTCCAAACCCAAGGGTAATAATGCCAAGGAGGTTTATTCCCGATGTTGTGGATGAACCAGTGGAGATTGATGTAAGGAGTTTTGGAGTAAGGACACCTCCATGTACAAAAGAGAAGCCGTCATATGGAATAATGGGAATGTTTCATATCCTTCCTCCAAGTCTTGCATGGCTTTGGAGATTGGTTGCACCAAGGGGTCATGATAATCCCAGCATAACAGATTCGGAAGGTATGAGTAGTGAGGGGGTAGGTTCGTACTGGCCTTTTGCAACAGGTAAAATGGTCGATCAGGCGAATCTTTTACTTGATCAGGTTACTTCTGCATCTTCAACTAGGTATATACTTATACCTAATCAGCATATAGGTGCCTATAAAGTTGGTTTTATGCCACAGTGGGTTGCAAGGGAATACCTTGCCAGACGAGGGTCGGCAAAATTCAGTGCAGACCAGCTGATTGAGTCAAGATGCTCGCTTATGGGATATTCACTAGAGACACTGAAGGTGGATGGAGTATTTTTACCCAAAGGCTTCCTTCAACCGAACCTTCAGCCCGAAATAGGTAACAGCGGATATGATGATGGGGCTAAGATACTTACCAGCTTCTTTAAAAAAGAGCTGGAAAAGTTTTTGGTGCCGGAACTTAATCCGTTAGGAAGGGAGATTATCAAATGCTGTATGAATGATGGAAAGTTTGAAGAATATATGGAACTTATTCCTATGAGGATGTAATAAGTGTTATAACAAATCGATGTGGGGGAAACCATACTCATGTATAAGAGTTTACACACGATGTTATTTTGAAATGTGGGCTTCTTATTTTAAGTGTGATTAAAGTGGTTTTCTCCATTGTATTAAACGATGGTTTAAGTTAAATCCTGACACGCACTGAATTAAGTTCTTACATTGGAAGGAGGAAAATATTTGGCTAAAGCAAAACGTCAGGAATTACTAAATAATGACTTGATATCGTATAGCCCAAAGCAGTGGAGGATTAATATACCTTTTATAAACTACAATTTTAGAATGGAAGATATAGTTCCTGCATTATCAGGTGTTATTGGAAAGATATCACTTATTGCAGCGTTTGCGTGGGCATGGTCTTCGGGACTAAATATAACCGACCCTGCCTTTGTAACAGAGAATGTGCGGCTTGAAATAGTGTTAGCGGGAGTCCTAACAATATTGCTTAGTGGTATATTAAATCCATATGCCGGGCCAGCAGGTACTCTTGCGCCTTTTATCCCACTAATTCCAGTCATAGTAGTAGCAGGTGTCCACCCTCTACCTCTGGGTATTCTTATAGGTACAATAGGGATAATTATAGCTGCTTTTGGGGGCTTTAACAGGCTTTTAGAAATTAATGGACCGGGTACTAAAGGAGGAATTACTCTTCTCTTTGGAGTCCTTGGCATATATAGTTCTCTTGAAAGTTTGGGAACATGGGCTCAAAGTAGCAATGTTCCCGAAATGTTTGTTTTGCTTGTGACAATAGGGCTTGGTTTGTATGTATGTCTTATAAAATTAAAGTTAAGGTGGGCTATAATACCGGCCTGTGCTATGGTTGCACTGGTGATTTCATTCTTTTTTGGTGCTTTTCCTGTATTTAAAACGGGAATGGGATTTCCTATAGTAAATCCTTCAGTGTGGTGGAATGAGAAGTGGGGTATAGGTTGGGGGCTAAACGCTCAAAATTTTGTGAAAGCATTTCCTTTTGCGATGCTTGCTATTGTTATGTGGCCTGTAGATGCTCTTGCAATTAAAACTATTCAGGAATCAAACTACCCTGTTGAGGCAAAAAAGGCTGTATTTGATATGAATTCAACATATTTTTTTGTGTCGCTAAGAAGTATTATAGGAACCATTCTAGGGGGCAGTCAAATTGCAGCAATTTGGAGAAGTTTTATGATTCCTCTTAGTATAGTGAGACGGCCTATAGGTGCAAGTGCTTTCATATTAGGGTTGGCTGGAATATGTTTTGGTTTGCTTGGATTTCCCTTAGATATAGCAGTTTTTCCTCCTCTTGTATGGTTGGTTCTGATATTTGGTATATATGTTCCGCTTTTGGAAGTAGGTTTAGATACAATAAAAGGAAAAGGAGCCTCTCAGATAGCTGCTATATGTTTTGTTGCGGGTATTGCTGTTAATCCGGTTATAGGTTGGAGTTTATCGGTTATTGTAGAAAACTTCAAAATGATTGAGAATTCAGCCACGTCTAGAGTTCTGTCAAAGAAAGATCTTTTATTGACTGCTGCATTGGTAATCGGAGCTGTTGTTACTTTGCTGGTTACATACACATTATAAGCTTATTATTAGAAAGGCTTTGTAATTGTGGTTTCATAAATCATATAATTTAGCTTTTGACAACAATACTAAACCGGCTATTTTATAAAGCCGACTAAAACAATACATGTACAGAAAGGACTATAGTTATGACAAAAGGACAAATGGAAGCAAAAATAATTGAAGCTGCCGAAAAATTTGAGATTGATTATATGGGGCGTCGTCCAAAACAAATAAATACTGTAATTGTAAAGGATTTAATTATTATCCGACTTGAAAGTTTTCTTAGTCAGTCTGAGAAAAAACTAGCGGAAAATATTGAGGGTGTAGAACATGTAAAAAAAGTTAGAAGTTCATTGTTTGAGGCAGCTATATCTTATTTTGAAAGTTTAATTAAACAGGCTATAGGTGTAAAAATCATTAGCATTCATTCTGATGTAAGTACCAAAACCGGTGAGAAAGTAATCATAATCACAGTTGTAGAAAATCTTGACGATATGTTTCAAGTCAATTGATAGATAATAAGTTGAGTGAAATTTTACTAATAGAAAGAGTGATCCAATATTTTTTGGTTATGCAATATACTAAAGAATATTGGATTTTTATATGAAAAGAAACCTTATTGAATATATTGACAAATGCACTGTATCTATGATATAAATACAGTAGATACAAAAATGGTTTTAAAGAAATTATCAGCTACGAACGGAGTAGATATGAATATATTGATATCGGTAGTCTCGCAGATACCAATTTATGAGCAAATCAAAAATCAGATACGTGAACAAGTATTGTCTGGGGAGCTTCTGCCTGATACACAACTTCCCTCTATTCGCGCTATGGCTAGAGAACTTAGGGTGGGAGTAATAACAACCAAACGCGCATATGAAGATCTTTGTGATGAAGGTATTTTGATAAGTCGCCCTGGAAAAGGTGTTTTTGTAGCAAGTCTAGACTATGATTGCGTTAGGAGAAAGCATCTAGAACTAATTAAAGAGCAGCTTTCTGATATTAAATCCTATGCAGATAGTGTAAATATAGATAAAGAGGATATAGACAGAATTTTAATTGAGTTGTATTCGCAGCCCGATACAGAGGAATAAGGCCATTTCAAAAAATAACCTATACAACATTTAGGGCACAAAGCTCGTCAAATCAATTTTTTTGAAATGGCAATTGACCAGTTATTTTTTTGGAAGCACCTAAAAAAGGTTGAAAGTATTAATTTTCGTCAGGAGAATGCAAGGAAAAGGGAGGGGATAGCATGTCAGAAACAGCAATTGTGTGTAAAAACATACATTTAGCTCAAGGGAACTTTAAAATGGAGAACTTAGAAATTGAAGTTAAAAAGGGTTGTATTACCGGATTAGTTGGTCGAAACGGTTCGGGTAAAACCACGTTGATTAGGCTGTTAGCAGGTGCTAAATCTTATACTTCAGGAAGTGTCACAATAGGTGGAATATCATTGGAGGAAAATATTGATGAAGTTAGAAAAAAAGCTGTTTTTGTCTTTGATAAACCTAATTTTTCATTAGCAGCAAAGCCTGATATTTTGGCGGAAGTTATAAAAGGTATCGAGCCTGAATTTGATATGGAATATTATAAAAATAAAATGGGATTTTTTGATTTAGATGGGATGCAAAAAGTGCAAAGATACTCTAGAGGGATGCAAAAAAAGCTTATGCTTATCCTTGCCCTTGCTCGAAAACCCAAAATCCTCGTGCTTGATGAACCTACTAGTGAAGTTGATCCCGTATCTAGAGTGGAAATGTTAGATGTTTTACAGGAATTTATGGAAGATGAAGAACACACCCTTTTGTTTTCCACGCACATTACGAGTGATTTAGATAAGATTGCAGATTATATTGTGATTATGGATCAAGGGAAAATAATATGTTCTGAAGAAAAAGAAACACTCTGTGAAAGATTTTCAAATCACGGAATGCTTCCTTCAGTAGAAGAAATTATGTACAGTATTCTCAAATAGTGGAGGAAATCATGAAAAATTTTATTAATATATTGAGGATGTTCAGATATCTTGGGAAAATAGAGTCGGAAGAAATCTTAAGTGCTTTGATTTTTGGATTTGTTTTATCTAAAAGCACAATGTTTACTTTTTTTGATCGTTCGACAAACGGAGCTTTTTGGATAGCTGTAATGGCTTTTATTTTTATCAGGGCTTCCTTTGGAAAGCGTGATAGTTTGGCAACAAATATGGCATGGAGTGTAAAAAAGAAAGTAACATATTCCTACATTTTTTATGGAGCTGTTGTTGCATTGTTATATATAGTTTTTCAACTAAGGAATAATTTGCTCTTCCTTGGTATGACTTCGCTGGGGGGTGGTGAAATTTATGGCCTAATGGGAGCATAATGACATCAGGGGCAAAGTGACTTTAAAAGTCAGCTACTTTGCCCCCTAGACACGGATGCATCCACTAGGCCAAAAACTGTCCTCAAGTCTCAATTGATTCCTTCTCTCAAATCAACCTCAAAAGGACCAATGAGCTCATACTCTATTTTAAGGTTCATTATGATTTTTTCCGTTTTATCCATACCATCAAAATCAACTAGAGCATAACCTTCATTTCTATCGAAGGGCAGCAGCTCACTAAATATGCTGGAAGAAAGTGTTCTGTATCCGGTTAAGTTGTCAGGCACATATATATCAGGTATAATCCTCATAATCCTTCTGTTTTTGTTATTTTTATAACCGGTACTGTAGTCTATTTTTAAACGGTCATAATTTCTAAAGCCCTCAGAAAGTAGGGTAGAGTCTTTTGGAACTATTGAGGCACATTCTATTTTCAGCAGTGCATCATCAAGATCAACATCTTTAGTAATATCAACTGGCTTATCGATTTCGGGCATTTTAATTTTTATTTCTGAGGCATAGTCTTTACTGTAGAAGAACTGAGGGAACACGATTTTATCTATTTCTGTACCATCCGGTACTATAAAATAAAATGTATTTCTTTTGCCGTTGTTTTGCTTTCTTAAGTCCTCGTTCTCAGGGTATTTGGTTCCGTCGATGTCGGTTACATAAACACTGCCTGAGAACAAATCTTTTTCATCATCATAAAGGTGAAAGCGGATTCCCTGATAAGTTTTAGGAGCAACTGTACTTAAGGTAACGGATAGGACACTGTCACTTCTTATCGTGTTTGCAAAAATGATTATATCATTGATAGTTAATGTGCTTCCCATGGATTTAGGAGTTATACCGTTTTTAACAGGAGATAGCTTGAAGACGACTGTTTTACTAAATTCATCCATTGAGATTTGAAATGACTGATCCACAGCTGTTTTCTCATCAATGTAGAAGTAACCGTTTACAGTGTAGCATTTTGTCTCCAGGGAAGGATTGCCTGTTGAATAGTTGCTCAGTTTTACCTTCTGGCCATTGACCTGTAGATATATGCCGGGCATGGTTTCTCCTGAAAAATACTTAAGCACTTCATGCTTGTCTTTGATATCTATTATGCGGTCCGTTCCAATGTTAGTATTTAATGATACGCTTAAGGTGTTGTTTGCGATATAGGCGGATATTACCTCCAGATACTCATCTCCGTCATTAACCATTACAGGTTCATTCAACGCGGCCTTTATAAGACCTTCTTCACCTTCGTTTTGGACAACTCCAACACCAGGAATAAAAGAGAATATTTTTTGGCACATTGCATTTATCGGACTGTGGGGAATAAAAGCAGAAACAATGACAAATGCTATAAATGCAACAGCAATATTCTTTAAGGAAAAGAAGCTGGTTTTTCTTTTGTTTGCAGGTGATATTTGTTTTTTCTCCAAATCCTTGTTGCTTATTTTATTAAAGGTGATATTAAATGCTTTCTCTTTTATTTCCTTACTTATATCAAATTTAGATTCATCTATTTTTTTAATGAACCTATCAAAGCTATTATCAGACATGATATCCCTCCTTAATCAGTATTGCCTTCAGCTTATCCCTTCCTCTTGATATTCTTTTGTAAATTGACCCACTTGTCATATTGAGCTCCTTTGAAATGTGGGATATATCTTCACCAAGAATGAAATGTCTGCAGAATATCTCATTATCAGGTGGAGAAAGCATACTTATCAATTCATTTATTTTGTCAATGCTAGGGGTGTCATACGTTTCATTAAAGACAAAAGTCTCCTTGATGTCTTCCAGGTGCACCAATTCACTGTGCTTACTGGTCTTCCTTATGTAGTCAATAATGCACCCACGGGCAACAAGCACGAACCATGACTTAAACGAGGATTTATCCTTTCTGTAATTATCTATACGCTCCCACACTGCCAGCAGTATGTCACTGATGCATTCAGCTAGGTCTTCGTCATTGAAGCTTCCAATGTTTCGAGCTATATAGGCAATCAATCCTCCGTACTTATCAAGAAGCATGGACAGACCTTCCTGTTTTTCAGACATGATCAAATTATAAATATGTTCATCATTCATTTCTTAACTCCATTCAGCTTATTAATGTGAAAGTTTGTGGTACCACTAATATATATATATATCCGTAAATTAAATAGACTTTTAGACACTATTTAAAAAATTCTGTACTTATTTCGATTTTATTGCAAGAAATTTAATGCCTCTATATAGGTTATAGGCACAACCCCTCAAAATTTTTGATATTTGGGCAGTGGGAGCATCCTGACGCTTAACTCCCACTACCCCCCCTATATAACTGGTTTTATTGCTTTTCATATATTTTTTTCTTTTAAATAAAAGTGTCAAAAATAGAAGTATAACATCACAAACAATATGTCAATAACTAATAAAATCAATTCTATATTTTCAATGCCTTTAGCATTAATACTTTCAAATTCAATACAAATACCTTTGTTATTGGTTATTTAGTAGAAAAACGGAGATAAAGGGAAAAATAGTAACATAATTCAGCTATATTATACATAGATATCTACTTGTATAATTTACATATTTTATACTTTATGTTATCGTTTATATATTGTTTCAACCAATTTTTGTAGAATCCAAAAGGAGATGAGGTATAATTTTACTTGTA